>JAZLAP010000287.1:0-6416 GCA_045613265.1 Eubacteriales bacterium
CACCGCCGTCGGTCGTGTTCGTGCGATGACGGACGACAAGGGCAAAATCGTTAAAACTGCCGCCCCCGGCGTTCCTGTCGAGATCATCGGTCTTGACGAAGTTCCCGCTTCCGGCGATGAATTCAATGCGGTAGAGGATGAAAAGATGGCACGCTCGCTTGCCGAACAGCGCCGTGAAAAAGCGAAGCAAGAGGTATTCAAGGCAAACGCACGCGCAAGTCTGGACGATCTCTTCAACCAGATGTCCGAGGGACTGAAAACCTTGAACATCATCGTGAAGGCAGACGTGATGGGATCCTCTGAAGCTGTCAAGCAATCGCTCGTGAAGCTCGCGAACGAAGAGGTCAAGATCGCCGTCATCCACACTGCAGTCGGCGGCATTACCGAAAGTGACGTTATGCTCGCCGCCGCCTCGAACGCGATCATCGTAGGCTTCAACGTCCGTCCGGACAAAAACGCTACGGACACTGCCGAGCGCCAGAGCGTTGAGATCCGCACCTACCGTGTCATTTACGATTGTATCGAAGAGATCAAGGCAGCTATGAAGGGCATGCTTGCTCCTAAGTTCAAGGAGGTCGTCCTCGGACACGCTGAGGTTCGCCAGACGATCCGCGTTCCGAACATCGGCATTATCGCAGGCTCTTACGTCCGCGACGGTAAGATCACCCGTAACGCGAGCATCCGCGTGCTTCGTGACAGCATCGTTATTTTTGAAGATAAGATCGGATCGCTCCGCCGCTTCAAGGATGACGTCAAGGAGGTCGCGCAGAGCTTCGAATGCGGTATCGGACTTGAAAAATTCAACGATATCAAGGAAGGCGACATTCTCGAAGCCTTCGTGATGGAAGAAATCAAACAGTGATATAAAGAAAGAGGAAAGGATCAATGCCTTTCCTCTTTCTATTCTTTTCGTAGTTCAACAGCAAATGACAGTAACGCTTCCCTTTCATTCGGGATACGTTCATCCATCACGGCTTCAAGAGCAGCATGTAAGATTTCCCCAATCTTCTTTCCCGGTCTCATACCACACGCAAGCAGATCCTTTCCATTTATGGCAAGTGAAGAAAGCGTGAAGCATTCCTTTGCCGCGATGATCTCCTTAGCCATGCGTTCCGCCTGTTCGATCACGCCAATGCGATCCTTATGCATAGGAGAGAGCGCAAGATTATCAGCGCGCTTCAATTGCATAAGCGAAAAATACAGATCCTCGCCAACCTTGGAGAGCGAGCGCCGCACCGCCTTGGGTGTCTCAGGTACAGGAAGACCATGATACGCGACAAGCGCAGTAATATACTCGGTATCGGCAGTAGAAAAGCGAAGGCGGGATAGAATCTCTCGCGCCATATTCGCACCGACGGTCTCGTGACCGTAAAAATGACCCACCCCATTTTCGTCGGTAAAGAATGCGTTCGGCTTCCCTATATCGTGCAGCAGTGCCGCCATACGCAAGGAAGCTGTTGCAGGAAGACTCTCAATTACCGCCAACGTATGCGTATAAAGATCGTAAACGTGATGCGGTGTTTTCTGATCAAAATCGAATGTAGGGATCAGTTCAGGGATACACTCGGCAATCACCGAGCGATATGTCTTGAGTACACGCACGGCATCCTTTCCGCAAATCAGCTTTAAAAGCTCCTCGCGGATACGTTCGGCGGAAATGCAAGACAAAAGCGACCGACAATTCAGCACCGCCGCAGCCGTTTTGCTCTCGATCGTAAATCCGAGAGTCGAAGAAAACCGAACGGCACGCAAAATACGGAGAGCATCCTCGGTAAAACGTGTTTCAGCATCGCCGACCGCGCGAATAACACCTGCCCGAAGATCATCCAAGCCGCCGAAGAAATCAACGACACCGCTTTCCTCCGCATATGCCATTGCGTTCACGGTAAAATCGCGCCGTGCGGCATCCTCGCGCAGGCTTCTTGTGAAGGTGACCTTGTCGGGATGACGTCCATCTGTATACCCGTCGTCGATCCGATACGTCGTTACCTCGTAGCACCCGTCATCAAGAACGAGCGTTACCGTGCCGTGATGAATCCCCGTATCTATGCTTTGCATATCCGAAAATACCCGTTTTGTCTCTTCGGGGAACGCAGACGTCGTAATGTCAAAATCCGAGGGTGTTTCGCCGCGACAAGCATCGCGCACACAACCGCCGACAAGATAGGCATCATATCCGTTTTCATGCAATCGTTCAAGAATAAAGCGCGCCCCTTTCGGCATCCATATCATACGTATTCCCCTCCCTTCGCGGTCAAAGCCGCCGTAATCAGAAAAACTATACTTATATAGTACCACAAAACAATAAAAAATGCAAGAAATACTTGCATTTCTTTTGAATATCTGTTATACTTTTATCGTAATAGAGGAAAGAAAGGAAAAACGACCGTGACCTGTTCTGTCTGTCAACAATCATTCGAAAGCGATGCTCCCGATATTTTGACCTTTACGAAAAAAGGCGCCGCAAAACTGATCTGCCCCCACTGCAAGGAAATTTACGAAGCCGCTTCCTTTTCCCGCGATCCCGAAGAAGCAGAGAACGCGATCAAAGACCTTCGTAAAATCATTGATGCAAACCGCGATATCAACATTCTCGATTACTTTGCCGAAGTCATTCCCGAAATGGAAGCTCGCGCAAGCGCGATCCGTAACGGCAGCTACGACTTTTCGCAGGATGAACTCGGCGATGAGGATGACGGTATCCCCGAAGAATACAGGCAGGACCCCGAAGAAGCCGCCGAAGAGGAACGACTCGCCGAAGAGGCAAAGCGTATTACCCCGCTCGACCGTGTGATTACAGCTTTATGGATCGCCGTAGGAATCGTTGCCATTGTATCCCTCGGCCTCACGATCTACCGCGTACTGTTTTAAGCCATTATAAAAAAGGCACCGAAAAGGCTGGTTCTCATAAGGAAGTTTAATTTCTCCTTGTAGGGACAGGCGTCCTCGACTGTCCGCAAAGGTATAAATGCAACGCAGAAGACAAAGATAACCCGACAGATTTTTTAATGGTCTGTCGGGGTGTTATATTCTGTTCGATAAATTGGAATTGGTCATTTCTTTTTCTTGTTAAGATAGATAATAACAGCAATCACAGTGGTCGCAATTATTACTGCAACCAACCCGAAAATGCTCTGCCAAATTATTGTAGAAGTAACAAAACTGGCGGTAGGACCATCTGCACCACCGATAATACCAATAGATGAAGCTTCATTATTGCACCCCCCAAGGCACATTACAAGAATTATTGAGAAAATTAAAGCCGTTAACTTTTTCATATATGGATACTCCGTTCTGTTTTATCGCCAGTTTCGCCTTTGTATTACGGCGTTGCAAGCAACGCGGGCATCGGGCAAAGCCCATACCCCTTGTAGGGCGGTGCCTTGGTGCCGCCGTGGCCTAAATTGCGGCGGGAGCAAGCCCCCGCCCTACGATGTAACCCCATTATAACACAAATCGGCAGAGAAAACAAGTTCTCTGCCGAATTTTATGTGTGTCCGTAGGGGCGATTCATGAATCACCCGTTTTTGTTTTGCGTATTTCAGCGGGCGATTCGTGAATCGCCCCTACAAAATACAAACATCCTTATGAGAAGGAGCCCAAACGGTGCCTTTTTTATTTATTCAATTACACGAACGCGAATGACGCCCTCGATGGTACGGCACTGCTCTGCCACTGCGGCGGGAATTGCCGTCGAGGTCTCTACGATGGTATATGCATACTCGCCGCGCGAACCGTTTGCCATATTGTCGATGTTGATGCCGGCACCGGCAACGGCAGTCGTAACCTGCGAGATGACGGCAGGCACGTTCTTGTGAAGCACGCAGATGCGTGCGGCACCCGTGTGCGGGATCGCAACCGCAGGATAGTTTACGCTGTTTTTGATATTACCCGTGCGGATAAATTCACGAAGCTGCTCGGCAGCCATAACAGCGCAGTTCTCCTCGGACTCCTCGGTAGATGCACCAAGATGCGGGATCAGCAAAGCGTGAGGAACACCCATCATGTCATCGGTCGGGAAGTCTGCCACGTAGGAGGCAACCTTACCGCTTGCCAGTGCTTCCTTCATATCCTCAGAGCATACAAGATCGGCGCGTGCAAGGTTGATGATGCGGACACCGTCCTTCATCTTTGCAATGGTTTCCTTGTTGATCATGTTCTTCGTCGTGGGAGTTGCAGGAACGTGAAGCGTAATATAATCAGCAGTACGGTAGATCTCATCGTAATCATCCGCCTGCGTAACCGAACGGGAGAGACTCCATGCAGCATGTACAGTAATATACGGATCGCATCCCACGACCTTCATGCCGAGTGCGGCAGCAGCATTGGCAACCATACCGCCAATTGCTCCAAGACCGATAACACCAAGCGTCTTACCGAGAATCTCGTTGCCTGCGAATGCGCTCTTTCCCTTCTCTACCGCCTTGGCGATACCCGTCTCGCCGGCAAGCCCCTTCACCCATTCGACACCGCCGACAACGTCGCGCGAAGCGAGAATGAGAGCGGCAACAGCAAGCTCCTTTACGCCGTTTGCGTTTGCTCCGGGAGTGTTGAAAACGACAACGCCGTTTTCTGCGCAACGCTCTACGGGAATATTATTAACACCCGCACCACAACGTGCGATCGCCAGAAGCTCGGGGTTCAGTTCCATATCACCAAGAGGTGCACTGCGCACCATGATGGCATCGGGATTATCAACATCATCACCAACCTCGTACACGTTGCGTTCAAAAACATCGGTGCCGACAGCGGCGATTTTATTCATCAATTTAATCTTTTTCATGACTCAGCCTTTCGGATTCTCTTCAGCAAATTTTTTCATAAAGCGAACGAGCTTTTCAACGCCCTCATACGGCATAGCGTTGTAGATGGAAGCACGCATGCCGCCAACCGAACGATGTCCCTTGAGGTTACGAAGCCCCTGTGCGGCAGCTTCCTTTGCAAACTTCTTGTCAAGATCGGCATCGCCCGTGACAAAGGTAACGTTCATCATCGAGCGCGACTTCGGCTCTACGGGAGCGATGTAATAGTCCTGGCTATCGAGATAATCGTAAAGCAGACTTGCCTTGCGCTCGTTACGACGCTTCATCTCTTCGAGACCGCCGATGGAGAGCAACCATTCGTACACCAGCTTTGCCGCATAAATGCAGAAGCAAGGCGGCGTGTTGTACATGGAATCGTTCTCTGCCATAGGCTGATAATTGAGCATGGTAGGAGTCTCGGGACGTGCGCGACCGATCAAATCCTCGCGAACGATTACGACGGTAAGACCTGCAGGCGCCATGTTTTTCTGTGCGCCTGCGTAAATAATGCCAAACTTGCTGACGTCGACAGGCTCGGAAAGAATGCAGGAGGACATATCGGCAACGAGCGGAATGTCACCAGTTTCGGGGATATAGGGGAATTTGGTGCCGTAAATAGTATTATTGAAGCAAATATGCACGTAATCAGCATCAGGACGAATGTCGGCACGTGTGATCTCAGGAACATAGCTGAAATTCGCACCCGCAGAAGAAGCGGCTACCGCAACGTCGCCGTACTTCTTTGCCTCATCGTATGCCTTCTTCGAAAACTGACCGGACACCACGTAATCGGCACGTCCGCCAACAGAAAGAAGATTCAGCGGTACTGCAGCAAACTGCGTCGATGCACCACCCTGAAGGAAAAGCACCTTGTAGTTATCGGGAATGTTCATCAGCTCACGAAGGAGCTTCTCTGCATCGGCGATGATGGCTTCGTACTCGGGAGAGCGGTGGCTCATCTCAAGAACCGACATGCCGCTATCACCGTGGCAAAGCATCTCATCTCTGATTTTTTCAAGTACGGGGACCGGAAGCATCGAGGGTCCGGCAGAAAAGTTATATACGCGTTCCATAAATATGACTGCCTTTGATCGGCAGCTCCTTTCTTATTTTTCTATTACGCTCGTATTATACTCCCTTTTTCGTTCAAAGTCAATAGCTTTCCACGTTTTTTCAACCAATATTCTAAGTTTTTTTGAATTTTCTGCCGTTTCTCATATTTTTTATTATTTTTTATAGAATATTGGTAGAGTTTTTGCGTGCTGTTTTCTTCTCTTGTTTTTTCTAAAAATCTTCCAAAAAACTTTCAAAAAAGTGTTGACAAAACACGTACGTTATGCTATAATATCAATGTTGCCGAGATAAGGCAAGCTGATGGCGGAATAGCTCAGTTGGCTAGAGCATTCGGTTCATACCCGACAGGTCGAGGGTTCAAGTCCCCCTTCCGCCACCATCATTAGGCCCGTTGGTCAAGCGGCTAAGACACGGCCCTTTCACGGCTGTAACATGGGTTCGATTCCCGTACGGGTCACCAAAAAAGGAAAGCCACCTCACAAGAGGTGGGTTTCCTTTTTTGACGCTGTGCCAAAATCGACACGGCGGCGAAAGCCGCAT
>JAZLAP010000288.1:0-2289 GCA_045613265.1 Eubacteriales bacterium
CTTTCGGACAGAAAGAGCATCAATATTCCGTATACACATCTGAATCTTCCCTTTATCAGCAAGCGCGACGAGGAGGATCTCTTGTTCGGCATCGCCGAGGATGTGGATTTTGTTGCCGCTTCCTTTGTTCGCACGAAGGAGGATGTGATCGCGCTCCGTAAATTCCTCGATTATCACGGCGGACACCGTATCCGTATCATCGCCAAGATCGAAAACAACGAGGGCGTTGAGAATTTCGATTCCATTCTGAAGCATGTAGACGGTATTATGATCGCGCGCGGCGATATGGGTGTTGAAATTCCGTTTGAGCGCTTGCCCGGTATTCAGAAGCGCTTCATCCGCGAATGCTACCGCGCCGGAAAAATGGTCATCACCGCAACACAGATGCTGGAGTCCATGATCCACTCGCCCACACCTACCCGCGCCGAGATCACCGACGTGGCAAACGCCGTTTTTGACGGCACCTCTGCCGTTATGCTGTCGGGCGAGACCGCAATGGGCGATCACCCCGCACACGTTGTTCGCGTGATGGCATCCATCACCGAGCAGGCGGAGACCGATGCTTTTCTGATGGATGCGTATTGCAGTATTCGTTTTGTCGAAAACAAGGCGGATGTGACAAATGCGATCTGTGATGCCGCCGCTACGACGGCACGCGATGTGGATGCTGCGGCGATCATCGCCGTGACCAAGACGGGAAGCGCGGCAAGATTCGTGTCAAAGTACCGTCCGCGACAGATCATCATTGCCGCAACGCCGGAGGAAAAATCCTTCCATCAGCTTGCGCTTTCCTGGGGCGTTTTCCCTGTCCTCTCGCTGAATCAGAACGATACTGACCGTCTCTTCAGACATGCCATTGACTGTGCAAAGATGCACGATCTCGTCAAAGCAGGCGAGCGCGTGGTCATTACGGGCGGCGTACCGCTCAATCAGTCGGGCACAACCAATATCTTAAAGGTGCAGGTCGTGAGTTAAGAAACAGAACGCCGCCGAGGTCACTGCCTCGGTGGCGTTTCGGGTTAATGCGTTATTTTTGGGAAAATGAAGGATATGAGGCTTTCGCCGTCACCGACCGTGAAGCCGTCGCGCTTAAAGGAGATGAGCAGCTTACTGTTCGTGATCAGGTGAATATATTGCCTTCGCAGGATGACGCGCGTATGTGAAAATTCAACTTTTTTCCGAAAAGCCCTTGACTTTTTCATAAGAGTGTGGTACTCTATTAGTGTAAACCTGTGATTGGGACGAGTACCCGAAAAGGAAGCACAAAGCGAGTCTGCGGCGGTGGAAGGCAGACGGTGGAGCTTTCGGCGAATGGACCCATGAGGGCGACCCGAAACCGTGCGGAGTAGGGAAGACGGCAGCACCCGTTACCGTGCATCGCGTATGCAGTACGCGCAGAGTGCGTTCGAGCAGAACGAAAATAGGTGGCACCGCAAGAGAAGAATCTCCTGTCCTATTTGTATAGGGCGGGTTTTTTGTTTATTTAATGTACAAAAATGTAAACTAAGGTTTACAAACGATAAAAAGGAGAAAAGACATGACGGAAATTCCTTACAAAATTTATCTTGAAGAAAGCGAAATGCCGAAGGTATGGTATAACGTGCGCGCCGACATGAAGAACAAGCCCGCACCGCTTCTGAATCCGAAGACGGGAAAGGCGGCAACCGCCGAGGATCTTGCCCCCGTTTTCTGCGACGAGCTTGTACGTCAGGAGCTTGACGATACGACAGCCGAGTTTCCGATCCCCGAGGAGATCCGTAATTTTTATAAAATGTACCGCCCGTCGCCGCTCGTGCGCGCCTACTGTCTCGAAAAGTATCTCGACACGCCCGCGCATATCTACTATAAGTTCGAGGGTAACAACACGTCGGGCAGCCACAAGCTCAATTCCGCCGTCGCACAGGCGTATTACGCAAAGAAGCAGGGGCTTCGCGGTGTTACGACCGAAACGGGTGCAGGTCAGTGGGGCACGGCACTTTCGATGGCGACCGCCTATTTCGGGCTCGAATGCGAGGTCTTTATGGTAAAATGCTCCTACGAGCAGAAGCCCTTCCGCCGCGAGGTCATGCGTACCTACGGCGCATCGGTCACGCCGTCGCCCTCGATGACGACCGAGGCGGGACGCCGTATCAACGCCGAATTTCCCGGAACGCCGGGCAGTCTCGGCTGCGCGATCTCCGAGGCAGTCGAGGCGGCATGCGCACGCGAGGGCTATCGCTACGTGCTCGGCTCGGTCTTGAATCAGGTGCTTTTACATCAGTCTATCATCGGTCTTGAAACCAAGGCGGC
>JAZLAP010000289.1:0-9637 GCA_045613265.1 Eubacteriales bacterium
CTTTGCCGTGCAGGTTGCAGCGGTTGCAAGGTTTGCGTTGTTGGCAAGAACCTCTTCCTTCGTGTAGCTGTGCGTCAGAGCGTCACCGCTTTCAAAGGTTTCGGTCTCGGAAACGGCATCACAAGCTGCGCAAAGCTTGTAGTAAACAGCCTTGTTCACGCAGTCGGCAGCCGTCTTCAGGTTTGCGCCATCGGCAAGAACCTCTTCCTTCGTAAAGCTGTGCGTCAGAACGTCGCCGCTTTCAAAGGTCTCGGTGGTGGAAGCTGCGTTACAGCCTGCGCAAAGCTTGTAGTAGGTAGCCTTTGCCGTGCAGGTTGCGGCAGTTGCGAGGTTTGCGTCATCGGCAAGAACCTCTTCCTTCGTGTAGCTGTGCTCGATGGTCGGGATAACACCCGTCTCCACGTACTCACAGTTGGTACAAACGCGCTCTTTCACGCCCGCAGTCGTGCAGGTAGCGGCGGTCTTTACCGACCAGTCGCCGTATACGTGCTCGGTGCATTCCCCGCAGGAACACAGAACACACACAAGGCTGACGAGAGTGAGAAGCATAAGTATGCCCTTTTTCATGTTTTTTCTCCTTTTGTTCTTTCTCTCCGGTGAGTTGGATTTTTTCCGGTATGTTGATTATAACATAGAGATTTGAAAAATGCAAGGGTTTTTACGCAAAAATCACAATAACTTCACTATATTTTTCTATAAAAAGTCTTTTCGTCGGCGTTTTCTTTTTGCATTTCTTGTTTTTTGGCTTCGGACGGCAAAAGTCCTGCCATTCGCGTTTCGGAAACGACGCGCTCCGAGAGGCGCATGACCGCCACGGTATTGATGCAGGCGAGCCCTGCGATCAAAAGATCGGTCACCCAAAACACCGCGCCCTCTCCCGCGACGGCGCCAAGCATCGGTGAAAGAACGTACAGCATTAAAAAGAGGCGTGTGTTTCCCTTTTTGCCCGACAGATAGCGGACTGCGCTTTCACCGTAATAAGCAAACGAAAGGATGGTTGCCAAAGCGAACACAGCAACCGAAAGCGAGAGAATATACGGCGCATACTGCCCGTAGGTCGCCGCAAAGACAGAAAGCACGAGCGACATGGCACCGCCGTGCCCCTCGCTGCTCGGAAAGGTAACGAGAATGGCAAGTGCCGTCAGCGTGCAGAGAAGAAAGCTGTCGATAAACACCTCAAGAATTCCGTAAAGCCCCTGCTTTGCGGGAATCGCCGTATCGCTGATCGCGTGTGCCACGGTTGCCGTACCGCACCCGGCTTCGTTCGAAAAAACACCGCGCGCACACCCGACACGCATCGCACGCGAGGTGAGAAAGCCGAGAATACCGCCAACCGCCGCCTTTGGCTCTGCCGCCTCGCGAAAAATCTGCAAGAATGCGGCGGGCAGGGCCTCGTGCCGAAGGCATAGGATCACCGCCGCCATCAGCGTATAAAGCAACGTCATGACGGGCACAAGACCGAGCGTGACGGACGAGATCTTTTTTGCCCCGCCAAAGACGACCGCCGCGGCTAAAAGAGAAAGCAGGGCACCCGTAACGAGCGGCGGCATCGAAAGCGTGTCCTGCAGTGCCTCGGAAACGGCGTTTGCCTGCACGAGACTGCCGACACCGAAGGCGGAAAGAAGAAGGAGAACGGCGAACGCGCGCGCAAGTATGCGGCGATGCTTCGTGCGCAGTCCGTCCTCTATATAATACATGGCACCGCCACTCCCATCGGCTCTGCGATAGGAGAGCGAAAGCGTGACCTCGGCGTATTTCAGCGCCATTGCCAGCAATGCCGACAGCCACATGTAAAAAACGGAGCCTGCTCCACCCGTCAAAAGCGCAAGCGCAACACCCGAAATATTCCCGACGCCAAGCGTCCCCGCAAGCGCAACGCTGACCGCGCGGAGCGGCGACGATGCGTTTTTCCCCTGCTCCTTCTTCAAAAACAGGCTTAGACATGCGCGCGGCGACAGAAGAAAGAAGGCGCGGAGCCTGACGAGCAGATATCCGCCGCCGAACAAGAGCAAAAGCGGCAAAAGGAGTCCCGTCAGAGTATCCAAAGCCAAAAAAAGCATACGATCCCACCTTTCGCTCCAATATACGAAAAAGCGAAAGAAAATATGAAAATCTGTTGCTTTTCCCGAAAAAAAGAGGTATAATGAAGTGAAGATTAAAAAAAATTGCACGAGGTAAACCTATGAAAAATGCAAGCACGCGTATGTACATGCTCACCGAAAAGAGCCCCTTTATGATGGGCTTCGTTATTATCACAAAGGAAAACAACGCCATCGTCGTTGACGGCGGCAGACCTGAGGATATTCCCACGATCAAGGAATACGTCGGTGAGAGAAACATCGCCGCATGGTTCTTGACGCATGCGCACGATGATCATATCACGGCACTGATTACGCTTCTTCAAACCGATGACGAGATGGTATCCCGCATTGAAAGAATTTATTACAACATGCCCACGATGGCCTTTATCGGAAAATACGAGCATTACGAGCTTCACACACGGCGAGATTTCTGCCTTATGGAGCAAAAATATCCCGAAAAAATGGCAGTGCCGCGCATGGGTGACAAAATCCGCGTGGACGAGGTGGAGTTTGAGATCCTCATGACCTATTCGACGCACCTGTGGACGAATGCAGTCAACGACAGCTCGATGGTCTTCCGCATGACGACCGAAAGCACCTCGGTCCTCTTCCTCGGCGATATCGGTCCCGAGGGCGGCGACGAGCTTTTGCGCCTGCAATACGGCAATCTCAAGGCAGACTACGTGCAAATGGCGCACCACGGACATATGTGCTGCGGCCCGGAGGTCTATATGGAGATCGCGCCGCGCGCCTGCTTATGGTGTTCCCCCGACTGGCTCTACGATGAACCCGATTACTTTATCCGCGAACGTATGTACGGACAAGGCGCCACGCGCAAATGGATGCGCATGATGGGCATTACCGAGCATTATGTCACCAAGGACGGCACGCAGGAATTCATCCTGTAAATCGTCGGGCGTTTCTTTACGCTACATCTTAAAAAGAAAGAGAATGTAAACTTCTGTTTACATTCTCTTTCTTTTATGTTGCTTGTTCTTACATAACGTAAGGCTCGCCGTCGGTGATCTTGCGCACGTGCGGACAGTCGGTCATGGCGCGATAGGTCGGCGCAACGAAACGAACCGCATTGCGGATGACGGTTTGTACGGCTTCGTTTTTGAAAGTCGGGAAGGTTTCGTGGCCCGGCTGGAAATAAAAGATCTTGCCATTGCCGCGCTCGTAAAGGCATCCCGAGCGGAAGACCTCGCCGCCCGAGTAGCTGCCGATCAGAAGAAGCTTGTCGGGCGTCGGAATCACGAACGGCTCGCCGTAGGTCTCCTCGGCGGGAAGCGTAAAATAGCGATCGATGCCGCGGGTAATGGGGTGCGATGGCTCGATCACCCACAAAACCTCACTGTCGCCGCTCTCGCGCCAGGTAAGATTGCAGGAGGTGCCAAGCAGGTAACGGAAGGGCTTGGAATGATGCGCCGAGTGCAAAAAGATCGCGCCCATGCCCGAAAGCACCGCATCACGGACGAGATATGCCACCTCATCGGGCACTCTTTGGTGTCCCATATGTCCCCACCAGATGAGAACGTCGGTCTCGTCAAGGATCTCCTTCGTAATGCCGCAGCTCTCGTCGTCGAGCGTTGCGGTTCTTACCGTAATATCCTCGCATTGCAAAAATTCCTTGATGCATTCGTGGATGCCGTCAGGGTAGATCGCGCGTACCGACTCATCCTCCTTTTCATGTAAAAATTCATTCCAAACAAGAACTCGGATCATTCTCTTTCTCCTTTTCGGTCAGTTTTTGAAAAATTTTTCCGTAATCTTAGAAAAAGTATAGCATATTGCAAATTTATCTGCTATAATATTTTTGCAAGAAAATATCATATTTGTGACTATGGAGGAAAAATATGCCCTTTTACGAAGCGCGGGCGATGCGCGACGGTATCGAGGTGCCCATTCATTGCCTTGCCCTCTCCTTGAAGAAGGCGGAGGGTACGCAAAACCTACACTATCACGACTATTCGGAGCTGCTCTACGGTACGCGAGGAACCGTGCGCGTTTTTGTGGGAAGCGAAAGCTTTTATCTAAATGAAGGCGATCTGATCGTCATTCATACGAACGTGCCGCATACCGTGCAGGGAGTGAGCGAAACGGGAGAGTATACCGTCGTCAAGTTTTTGCCCGAGATCCTGATTTCGGGAGAGCAGACCTACCGCGAATGCGCCTACGCACTCCTGCTCCTGGAAAACTCGAAGAAAAAGCAGATATTTTTTTCAAGCGAGGAGCTTGCCGAGACCTCTCTTCGGCAAATGTTCGAATACGTGATCGCCGAGTGGCAAGCGCAGGAGTTCGGCTACGAGCTTTCGATCCGCGCGACCGTCACGCAAATCTTTTTACATATTCTGCGTACGTGGCGCAAAAAACACGCCCTTCTCATACCCGAAAACACGCGGCACCGTGAGCTTCTTGAATCGGCATTCAGAACCATCCGCGAAAACCTTGCGTGTATCTCGGAGGAGGAGGTAGCGCAGGCATGCGGTGTCAGCCGCAGCTACTTTTCACGCGTGTTTGGGGATGCCATGCAGACCGGCTTCTCCGCTTACGTACAGAACCTTCGCCTGATCGAAGCCGAGCGTCTGTTACTCACGACAAGCATGAGTATGACCGATATCGCTGCGACCGTCGGCTTTTCTACCACCTCTCATTTCATCAGCCGCTTTCGCGAGCGTAACGCCGTAACGCCATTGCAATACCGCAAGCTTCACGCAAAGGCGTGACCGCCGATCATTCCGCAAAATAGCGCGAAACGAGCCAAAAAAGGTCGCCGATCGTGCGATAACGCGCAATGTCTGCGTCGGCAGGCGAAAAAAGGATACCGAGATCGCTTTCCAGCGTCATCAGCAAAAGAAGACAGTCGGTTTCGTCAAGTCCAAGATCCTCGCGCAGTCTCTGCGACGGATCCTCGGAAGTCAAATGACAAAAATCTCCGAGTGCCACGTACACCGCATCCTTCATACTTCCCCCTCCTTTGCCTCCGCACCGTCCCGTCTGTTCTCCGCGGCACGGTATAAATTTTTTTCATTCCTATTGACATTTCCGTTCGTTTGTGTTATCCTTATATAGCGAACGACATTTCGTGTTTTGCGAACGGCATTTCGTTGCGTTGTCATTATAGCACGAATGTATTTTCGTTGTCAAGAGGTTTTGCGAAAATTAGTTCGTAATTTTCCAGTTTTGTGAAAAGAGGAAGCAATGATGGAATTTGGAGAACGACTGAAAAAGCGTCGCAAGGAAATGGGAATGAGTCAATCTGCCCTTGCCGAAAAAGCCGGGATCACCTGCCGCACGGTACAGAACTACGAGCTTGGCACGCGCGCACCGCATAACATCGGCATCGTGACCGCACTGGCGAAGGCGCTCGAAACGAGCACGGACAAGCTGCTCGGAAGCGGCGACGCATTGGTGATCGATGCCTATGAAAGAGGCGGCAAGGCGGCGGCACGTGACGTGGGTGCGCTGGTCAGCGAGGTCGCGGGGCTTTTTGCGGGCGGCGAGCTTCCCGAAGAGGATATGGATGCCGTTATGGAAGCCTTGAATGCCGCTTACTGGGATGCCAAAAAGAAAAACCGCAAATACGCACGAAAGGGCGGCGCGAGATAGCCTGTGAAACAACGCCCTGTACGATTGTACGGACACTCCTTTTGCTATACTGAAAACAAGAGGAGGCGATACCATGACGAATGAAATGATCCGATATGCAGCAGAACGTCTGTCAAAATGCTATCAGACGCGCGATCCCTTCCGCCTTTGCGATGCGCTCGGTATCAACGTGATGCCGCTTGTCGGCGCGCGCACGCTGAAGGGCATGTACCGTATCGTCAAGCGAAACCGTTACCTGTTTTTAAGCGATCGCCTTGACGAGTGCTACCGACGTATCGTTTGCGCGCACGAGCTTGGGCACGATCGCCTGCATGCCGATATGGCAAAGGAAACTCCGCTGCGCGAATTTACGATTTGCAGTACCGCATCAAGAAAGGAATACGAAGCAAATCTGTTTGCCGCCGAACTTCTGCTTCCCGACGACGCGATCGTCCCGCTTGTCATGGACGGCGCCGACATTTACGAGATTGCATCCCGTCTCTCGACCGACCAAAACCTCGTAGCCATTAAGATCGAGTCTCTGCGTCGACATATGCCGCATTGGCACGCCACCGACTTTGACAGCCGTTTTTTACGTTGACGGCGTATCTCTGCATTTTTTACCGACGAAACCGTCAATACTGACCTTGAAGGATGACCGATGAATACCAATTGTCTGACCGAAACCGAAAAATCAAGCGAGAAAGCAGAGGATACCGCCGTATCCTTTCTGCACGCCTACTCTCTTCTCCGTTACGGAAACGGCGAAGACCGTGTCTTGGCAGTCACCGCGCTTTTGCAGGATCCCATACGCCTCTGTGATGTGCTGAAACGCGGCAGATTTCCCGATAAGGATGCCGCCGTGCTTCTGCTTATGCAGATCAAAAAGATGCTGCGCGGGATCGCGGAGCCGTCCGAGCCTTCACAGACCGATAACAAGGATCCCGTTTCCCGCCTTTTTGCGATCAAGCGCCTCTTGCGCGACTATCTGGCGGGCAAAACGCATCCGATCCTATAGCCGAAGATACCCGATAAACGAAACCGAACTCCCCCCACCCTTCACCCGTGAAAAGGAGACCGCCATGCGCGAATTGAAAATCGGAAAAAACGATGCCGGGCAGCGCCTTGATAAATTTCTGTCGAAGGCGATCCCCGACATGCCGCCTGCCTTTCTGTATAAAGCCATACGCCTAAAAAAGATCAAGCGGAACCGCAAGCGTACCGCCCCAAATGAAATGCTCGCCGAGGGCGACGTGCTTCAGCTTTTTATCGCTGAGGATTTTTTCAAGTCTGCCGACAAGAGTGAGACCGATTCCGCCGAATCGACGCTCGCCGCCGTAACTCCCCGCCTTTCGGTGTTGTACGAGGATGAAAACGTGATTCTCCTCAACAGGCGCCCGGGCGTGACCGTCCACGAAGACAGTGAGGGCGCGCGCAACACCCTGCTTTTTCATCTTCTTGCCTACCTTTATCAGAAGGGTGAATACCGCCCGTCTGCCGAAAATGCCTTTGCGCCTGCCCTCTGCAATCGCATCGACCGCAACACGGGCGGCATCGTGATCGCGGCAAAGAACGCCGAAGCGCTTCGTATTATGAATGAAAAGATCCGCGACCGCGAGATCGAAAAGGATTACCTTTGCGCGGTACACGGTATTCCGTCACCGCGCCACGCGGTGCTCGATGCCTACCTGCTCCGCCTCGAAAACGAATCGCAGGTGCGCGTTTTTCCAAGCGACAGGACACCGCCTCGCGGCGCGAAGAGCATCAGGACAGAATATGAGGTCATCGCCACACGCGACGGTAACGCGCTCCTGTCGGTGCGCCTGCACACGGGACGTACCCATCAGATCCGCGCACATATGGCGTTCATCGGGCATCCCCTGATCGGAGACGGCAAATACGGTATCAACCGTGAGGATGCCGCGCACGGCTATAAATATCAGGCACTGTACGCCTACCGCATCCGCTTTGCCTTCGAAGCAAGCGGCACTCTGCTCGACTATCTTGCAGGCAAGACCTTTTCGCTCGATAAATCCGACGTATACTTTACCGCGCCGTTTTTCACACACGCACCATCGTCAAAAGAAACAAAACCGTCTTAAAAAGGAGTATCTGCCGTTGCCCTCAAAAGCCTTTCCGCCGCGCGCTCTGCTGCCTTTTTCATGGCTGTGCGGACTGATCGCGTCGCTCCCGGTCACGCAAAGCGCATCCTTCTCCGCCTTTTTCTTCTACGTACCGGCAGTCGCGCTCTGGCTCCGCCATCTTATGCCGCAAAGGGCAAACGCTGCACACAGCTTTGTCGCCACGAGCTTCTTTACCATGCTCGGCTTTTTTACAGGCATCTATCACTGGTTTTTCGCCATGTATCCGCTTACCTTCCTCGGGATCGAATCAAGAACGCTTGCCTTTTTCACCGTTCTTCTCTGCGATGTCGGACTTGCGGCCCTGCAAAGTGCTCTGCTGTTGCCGATTTTTCTTCTCTTTTACGGATTGGCAACGCGTGCTTTTTATCGCCGCCATCCGCTCTGTATTCCGCTTTTGTTTGCCTTGTTTTATACGCTTGGAGAGCTGTCACAGGAGCTTTTCTGGTTTGGTACGCCGTGGGGCACGCTCGCCTTGACACAGGTATCGGCGCCCGCGCTGCTCCAAACGGCATCCTTGTTCGGCAAGGCGGGGATCAGCTTTTCCGTCATCCTTGTAAACGCAACCCTCGCTTACGGACTTCTCCTTCTTTTGCAGAGAAAGCCGATCAAACCGAAGCGGCGTCTTGTTAACGCCGCCACGCTCTTTGTCGGTGCCGTCGTTCTTTGGTCGTCGCTCACGTTAACCGGTACAATACTCCTCAAGACGAAGCAGCAGGAAAGCGAGCGTGCATCGGTCAGGATCGCGTTGATCCAACCCGATATTTCGGGGCTTGAATTCGTTAACTATACCGATCACGAGGTTTTTACCGTCTGTGCGCAGCTCGTCCGTGAAGCAAAAGCCGCCGGTGCTGAGGTTGCCGTCTGGACCGAGACCATCTTCGTGCATCCGCTTGACCGTGGACTGATGCAGGACAATATTGCAAAGCTTGCGACCGAGCTTTCTATGCCGCAGTACGTGGGTGCATATTACGAGGAATGGGACGCAGACGAAAAAAAACGTCTGTATAACGCACTGTTTTATTTTGATGAAAATGGTGTTTTGTCCGAAACCGTATATAAAAAGCGCCGCCTTGTTCCCTTCGGTGAATTTTTGCCCTACCCCGCATTCGTCGGACATTTCTTTCCGCCGTTTGCCTACTTTTTACGGCAAAGCGAGTTTACAAAAGGCGAGGAGCCGACCGTTTTTCAAACCGAAGACGGCACGGCGGGCGCACTTATCTGCTTTGATTCGATCTACCCCACCCTTGCGCGCGACAGCACGCTTGCGGGTGCCGAATATTTCGTTCTTCCGACCAATGACTCGTGGTTTCTCGGATCCGTCGCGCTCGTTCAGCACGAGCATCACGCCGTTCTGCGTGCCGTGGAAAACGGTCGCTATATCGCACGCTGTGCGCCGACGGGCATCTCCGCCTTTATCAGCGATACGGGCGATATCCTTTCAGAGCTTCCTTCCGGCAAAGGCTTCTTGATCGAAAGTGTCGAGCGCGAAACCCGTCTCACCCTCTACACCCGCGTGGGAAATCTGCCGTTTTTCGTTCTCATTGTCGTCATGTCCTGCCTTCCGCTTTTATATTTTTCTCTCTCCGACGCTCCACGAAAACGCAAGCAGTCATAACCACCGGCTAAGCAGGTGGCTTGCTCAGCCCTATAAGGGCATGTTACTGGCGGGGCTGAAAGCCCACCGAAACATTTGACACTTGCAAACTCGCCCTACTGCCACAGATGTGGCTACTATTTCGCCTCCCTTGTGCAAAGGGAGGTGGCACGGCTTGCCGTGACGGAGGGATTGTAAAAAATGCTCTCAAACAACCCCTCAGTCAGCTT
>JAZLAP010000290.1:0-5831 GCA_045613265.1 Eubacteriales bacterium
AGTGGGCTTTCAGCCCCGCCAGTAACATGCCCTTATAGGGCTGAGCAAGCCACCGGCTTAGCCGGTGGTTATGACTGCAGGTAGTGAAATGGCACCCATCGGAAAACGATGGGTGCCATTCGCATTATGCGCATCTTACGGGGCTTTTTACCTCTTTGCAATTTGCGGGACGCGCGAGACGGCGGCGGCGCATGCGGCGGTGATCAGGATCTCGGGGATCATGAAAAGTCCGTTATACACGACGGCGTAGAGGATCGAAAGCCATCCGCCGGCGATGTGCGATAAAATCCATTCGCCGCCGGGAAAGCCTTCCTGTCCGAAGAACCATTCGGCGTACACACCGAAGAAGATCACGCCCGACAGAATATGGGAAAGAAAACGGAGCGAAAGTCCCACGACCGAGCCGAGAACGAGTGCCTTCGTTTTGTTTTTGCTCCGACGGAGGATGCCACCGAAGCCGATCAGCGTATAGGCGAGGATATAGTCGATGAGTACGATGGCGATACCGGCACCGACCCCCATAAAATTATCGTCTCCGACGGTAAAAAGCGCGAGCACGTAGCCGCTTCCCGTAAAGGCGCCAAGCAAAAGCTGGACGATCGAATAGGCAAAGGCGGTCACGAGCCCGACACGTGTGCCGTACATATAGGCAACGAGGACAATCGGGAGCATTGAGGCGATGGTAAATCCGCCGCCAAAGGGAAGGTTCAGAAACGGGATCTGCGCGGTGATCAGTGCGAGGGCGGTTGCGAGTGCCACCATCACGGCGGCGGTGACGAGGGTGTTCAGTTGTCTTTTCTTTTGTGCTTGCATGGGTGTTTCCTTTCTAAATGAAAAATTACCGCACAGAATACTCCGTGCGGTAATTGTTTCTATCAGAAAAGTTAAAAGCAATCTCCCTACGCCGGCATTATCCGTATCAGGTTAAAGGGTTCGGAACCTCCGTCTCAGCCGTGAAAGCGATGGCTTTCTTGGCACCCCTGACTACATATTCTGTTTTGGTGCTTTTATGATAGCACGCTTTTTCGCTTTTGTCAAGAGGGAAAAGCAAATTTTTCGGCATTTCCCTCCAGAACGACAAGAAGCTCGCCCTCGGCTACGGTGATTTCGCCGACCTTGCCGATCGTTTCGTTGCTGACACCGAGCGGAAAATCCTTCGTCAGTCTGATCTCGCCCGCATAAAGCAATCCCGTAACGTTTACGGTTGCCGCCTCCGAGAAGGAAAAGAGCGACACCGTTTCGCCCGCGCTTTTGGGAAGGATCAAGCGGTCGCCCGAAAGGAGAAGCGTGATCGTTTCGTTGTCGCCGCAGAGAAAACCCACGGCATCCTGCTTTCGGAGAAAGGCGAGCGTCTGGATATTGGCAAGCGTATGGTCAAGTCTTCCGCCCGTGCCACCGTACAGATAGAAGTGGCGAAAACCGCGTGAAAGCCCTTCCTTTACGGCAAGCATCATGTCGGTATCGTCCTTTTTCTTCGGGAACACCTTTACGTTTTCACAATCGGGGCGCGGTGACGAATCAAAGTCACCGATCACGAGATCGGGAGATACGCCGATATCGGTAAGCCGTCGGTAACCGTTATCGGCGGCGATTACCAGATCGCCGCTATGAAGCGACGGTGCTTTCGATATCGGCATAGCGCCGAAAATATAGCAGGCGGACATCACGAAAACGCTTTTTCCTTTGCGAGAAGTCCGATAAAGATACCGCCAAGCACGGTACGGTTCTGGAAGCCGACCTGCTCTGCATCCTCGGTCTCATACCAGTCGGTGATCGGCACACGCCTCGGCGTTTCGGAGACCATGCGGTGGATCGCGCGATAGATGAGCGACTCGTATTCCTTGTTTTCACAGAGTACCGTCGTCCAAACGAGCCAGTCGATCTTGGTATAGCCCTTACGACAGTCGAGCGGTACACCGTAACGGGCGCATTTCTTCTCATAGAGTGCCTGCTCGCGGCGGTAAAAATCCTCGGGGAAGAGCGAAAGTCCGAGCAGTCTGTCCCAGACGAGATTATATTTCATGCTCCAGGAATCCTCTCGGTCGAAGGTAAGGCGGGTTGCCTCGGTGTTTTTCGCTTCTTCGGCAAAGCGGCGAGCCATATTCTGCGCAGTATCGGTATAGAACGCATCACCCGTCATCTGTCCGTAAGCGGCAAGTGCCGCGATCGCCTTGAGCGAAAGGTTGCAGTTGAGCGGCAGATGCCCTGCAAAGTCGTCGGTGCAGAGCTGATTTTTCGGGCGATAACCATTTTCGACGAGATAATCCGCCCACTTTTTCATAAAGGGCGCCGTTTCCTCGGCAAAGGCGAGACTTCCCTCGGCGCGGCAGATCGCGGCTACCGTCAGAATGAAGTTGCCGCACTCCTCGACCGGCATCTGATGATCCTCGATCAGAACACCGTCACGAGTGCTGTAGACCTGTCCGGTCGCCAGCGGATACTGTCCCGCATCGTGCGGCGCGTAGGGGAAGATCCATTCGGGTCTCTCGGATTCGCGCATCATCGGGCGCAGCATGCCCTTTACGTATTCGGGATCAAAGAGCAAAAAGAGCGGGATCGACGGATAGGTCACGTCAAGCGTGGCGATACAGCCGTTCGAATAGCATTCCTTCGACAGGAATAAAAGCTTTCCGTCCTTGTCGGTGACAAGCTTGTGTGCGGCGATCGCCTGACGATAGGCAAGTGCTCCCACCTCGGCAAACTCTTCACCGAGCGACAGCATCCGTGCGGTGAAATCGCGGTCAAATTCCTCACAACGGCGCGTGACCTCGTCGAAGTCGGCAACGGCGGCACGGCAGGCGTCGTCAAAGCTCTTGTAGGCGGTTTTATAGTAGGCATCGAGAATATCGCCGTAATAATTGATCGAATGCAGGTCGTCGTAGGCAACGGCAAACATGCCGGTCAGTCCGTCGTTGATCGCGGCGAGCGCGAGCCGCTCCTCATAAGGGTACACGCGGTCAAGCGTAAGACGGTCGAGATCAAGCTTCAAGCCGAGATAGAACTCGCGGCGGCGCCATTCGTTTGACAGAAAGGCGTCGGTGCGGCAGAGGTGCAGGTAGCCCCAGTCGATGCGAATACCGTCGCCCGAGCAATGCAGGGGCTTCTGCTCGGTATTGCCGACGTACAGCGAATAGTCGGTTTTGCCCGTCCTGACCGTGTCGGTAACGTGCTCGATACAGCACTCCGCGGTAATATCAAAGTAGAAGGAAGCGGTGTGCTCGCCCGGCTCCTTCGGCGTGATGACGTAAGAAATATAAGAAACGGGGCGCGAAACGAGAACACGGTCCTTGAGAAGGAGCGGTGTACGGAAGATAAGCTGCATATTGAAAAGCGGCGTATCGTATTCGTAGACCGACGAGGTCGGCGTGACCGAAAGACGGGTATGCGTCAGTTGCCTTGTTGAGAAAAAGTAGTCGCGGTCGGAGGCAGCGACGTCGCCCATCAGAATGTAAGACTCCCCGTCGTAGCGGAGAATGGCGTTCATGCCGTTTCTCCGTCCCGTCCAATGGCGGGTAGGCGTGCCTGCGAGGCTGTCGCTGAACGACCAAATCGAAAAATAGGGGTCAACGGTAACGAGCGGAACTGCGCTCGGTCTGAATGCTTCTTTCATAAGTATCTCCTTCAAGATGGATTTTACGGCGTTTGGCTTACGGTTTATATTCTATAACAAGAGTGCGAAAAAAGCAATATTTTTTCAAAAAGTTGCGAATATAACACCAATTTTAAAATATAACACAAATGCAGGGAGACTTTTCACAAAATTATTTACAAAAATATTGTTCAAACTTCTTGATTTTTCCTGAAATCGTGGTATAATAATTGTTTGTAATAAGTTAAAAGTCAAGAATCGAAAGAGACAGAAAGAGACAGAAAGAGGTAGTCATGATCAGAAAGGATCTGCGCAACATTGCCATCATTGCACACGTAGACCACGGCAAGACCACGCTTGTTGACGAAATGCTCCGTCAGGGTGGTGTATACCGTGAAAACCAGGAGGTCGCCGAGCGCGTTATGGACTCGAATGCCATCGAGCGCGAGCGCGGCATCACCATTCTTGCCAAGAACACCGCCGTTCACTATAAGGATGTAAAGATCAATATTGTAGATACGCCCGGACACGCCGACTTTGGCGGTGAGGTGGAGCGTATCTTAAAAATGGTTAACGGCGTTATCCTGCTTGTGGACGCTGCTGAGGGACCGATGCCGCAGACGCGCTTCGTTCTTGAAAAGGCACTTTCGCTCAATCATCGCGTGATCGTCGTCGTCAACAAGATCGACCGCCCCGATGCACGTCTCGACGAAATCGAGGACGAGGTGCTGGAGCTTCTGATGGATCTCGACGCAAACGACGATCAGCTGAACTCGCCCATTCTGTTCTGTTCGGGACGCGCAGGCACTGCCTCGCTTTCGAAGGACGTCGCCGGCGAAAATCTGATTCCGCTTTTTGAGACCATCCTCGATTACATCCCCGCACCCGAAGGCGATGAGACCGGCGAATTGCAGCTTCTCGTTTCCTCGATCGACTACAACGATTACGTCGGCCGTATTGGTATCGGCAGAATCGAGCGCGGCGTTCTGAAGGCGGGACAGGAGATCGCTATTTCCAATTTCCACGCGAAGGACGATAAGCCGCGCAGAACAAAGGTCGTTTCAATCTATCAGTTTGACGGACTTGCTCGCACACAGGTGGAAACCGCCAAGGTTGGTGACATCGTTTGTTTTTCGGGTGCTGCCGACATCAACATCGGCGACACCGCAACCTCGACCGCCTGCGTTGAGCCGCTTGAATTCGTGCGTGTCAGCGAACCGACGCTCGAAATGACCTTCTCGGTCAACGATAGCCCCTTTGCAGGCAAGGAAGGAAAGTTTGTCACTTCACGACACCTGCGTGAGCGCTTGTACCGTGAGCTTCTCCGTGACGTTTCGCTGCGCGTGTCGGACGGCGATACCACCGACAGCTTCAAGGTCGCAGGGCGCGGCGAGATGCACCTTTCGATCCTGATCGAGAACATGCGCCGCGAGGGCTACGAGCTTGCCTGCTCGATGCCGCGCGTTCTGTACAAATACGTGGATGGGGTGCGCTACGAGCCCGTTGAGCGCGTGGAGATCGACGTGCCCGAGGAATATATGGGCTCGGTCATGGAGAAGATCGGCGCGCGAAAGGGCGAGCTTCTGGACATGCAGCTTCGCGGCAACCGTCAACGCCTCTTTTACGTGATCCCCTCGCGTTGCCTGTTCGGCTACCGTAGCGAATTTATGACCGCTACGCGCGGAGAGGGCATCCTCAATACCATTTTTGACAGCTACCAGCCATACAAGGGTGACATCACTACCCGCTTCACCGGCTCGCTCGTCGCATCGGAAACCGGCGAAACGACCTCCTACGGTCTTTATTATACGCAGGATCGCGGGCCGCTCTTCATCGGCGCGTCGGTTCCCGTATATGAGGGCATGATCGTGGGCGAAAACCCGAAGATGGGCGATATTTCGGTCAACGTCTGCAAAAAGAAGCACCTGACCGCCGTTCGTTCGAAGGGTGCTGACGAGGCGTTGACGCTCATTACGCCGCGCGTGATGGGACTTGAAGAGGGGATTGAATTTATCGCTGAGGACGAGCTGATGGAGGTCACGCCGAAGTCGATCCGTTTCCGTAAGAAGATCCTCAACACCGAGCTTCGTCTCAAGACCGAAGCAAAGCTGCGCAAGGAACAGTAAGACGAGAAACAGCAAAAAGCAACCTGCGGTTTGCAAAATACAAAAAAGAAAAAGCAGAGCGAATGCTCCGTTGGAAGCATTCGCGCTGCTTTTGTTGGTTAGGTGAAAAACACCTG
>JAZLAP010000291.1:0-4754 GCA_045613265.1 Eubacteriales bacterium
CCTGTTCCGTATGCCGAATACCGTACTGCGGGCGACGCCCTTCTCCCCGGCGGATATGCCCTGATACTCGGATACGCACAGTTTGTCAAGGATTTTGCACGGACGCACGGTCTTTCGCTCTGTGATTATCATACGGCGATCACCGAGGCGATGCAGACCGAGGAGCTTTACGCGCCCGACGGCGTGCATCCCACACCGCGCGGTCATTATATGATGGCGAGCATCTTCCTTGCCTTCCAGGGGCTGACGATCGATGAAGAAGCACCGCTTCCTGCCGATGTTCAGGATTGGTACGAAAAGGTGCAGAAAATCCGCGATATCGTTGCCGCCGAGTATTTCAATGTGCCGAACTACACCGCGCTCGATGCCGACGCGCGTATGGCGCTAATCAAAAAGCGCCTTGCCGACGTGGAAGCCGGTGCGGATCTCGGCGTACATACCGAATACTTTACGCGCCTCATGCGTGATTACCTTGTGGAAAGATCGCACAAGGAGGAATATATTGCCGCCGTGAAGGAATTCATGAAGAAGTAAAAAGCAAGGGGCTTTTGCATTAAGCCCCAAGAAAAGCTAACAAAAAACAGCACAGTGTCTGTATTTCATGGTGTTTACGAAGCTATATAGACAGAAACTTTCAATATAGCCTTCCTCTTGAGGGAAGCAAAGCGGCTTTCTAACACAAGCCTTCCCCTCAAAGGGAAGGCTTGTGTAAAGCATCGTAGAACCAAAACGAAACGTCTCATCCATAACAAAAGCCAAGGGCACATTAAAATCCCTTGGCTTTATTTGGCGTTAAATGACTCGGCTCCTTTTTACACTGCGTTTTTAATACGTGACGAGGAAGAAGCGGAGGGTGAAGAGGATGGCGATCAGGGTAACGACGATATCCTTCTTCGTGTACTTGCCGGTTGCGAGGGTGATCAGCGTGTAAGCGATCGCACCGATGGCGATACCGTTCGAGATCGAGTAGGTGAGCGGCATCATAATGAGAGCAAGGAATGCGGGAATCGCGGAGGCGGCATCCGACATATCGACCTTAGAGAAGTTCTTCAGCATCAGAACGCCGACGTAGATCAGAGCGGGAGCCGTTGCGCAAGCGGGAACGATTGCGGCAAGAGGCGCGAGGAAGAGGCAGACGAAGAAGCAAGCCGCGGTAACGAGCGATGCAAGACCGGTTCTGCCGCCTACGGCAACGCCTGCTGCAGACTCAACGAAGGTCGTGCAGGTTGAGGTGCCGAGAACAGAGCCTGCCACGGTTGCGACCGAGTCGCATGTCATAGCCTTATCAACGTCGATCGGGTCTCCGTTTTCGTCAAGCATGTTCGCCTGCGAAGCCGTACCGTAGAGCGTGCCGATCGTGTCGAACATATCGACGAGGCAGAAGGTGATCACGAGAACGATCGCATTGACGATAGCGCCTGCGCCGCCTGCAAAAATCGAGAAGCCCTGGAATGCACCGAGGAGACCGATCGTGCCGAAATCCTTGAAGGACTGACCGATCTGACCGAGATCAAACGAGGGAAGTGTCCATGTGGTGAGGTAGTAGAGAACGGTTACTGCACCGATCGAAAGGATGATCGAGCCCTTGACCTTCTTCTTTTCCAGAATGCCGACAAGGAAGAAGCCGAGAAGCGTAAGAATGACGGGAGCGATCAGTCTCCATGCGTCAAGCGCGGTGGCAACTCTTAAGAAGTCGTAGTTGAAATAGCTCGTATAGCTGGCGATAACACCTGCACTGAGCTCGTTCAGCTGCATTTCGGGAATATTCATGCCGACGGCTTGCATAATACCGTGGAAGTCGAAAAGCTGAAGGAAGGTGTACTCGTTGTCCTGAACGATGCTGGAGTTCTTAAAGCCGATAAAGGCGATAAAGAGACCGATACCTGCGGGGATTGCCTTCTTTAAGCAGTCGGGAAGTGCCTTTGCGATATACTGCCTTGCGCCTGTGACCGACAGGATCATGAAGATAAGACCCGAAAGCAGGATAATGCAGAGACCTTGCTTATAGCCTTGCACCGGATCGGTGTTGGAGACAAGGCTCGGGACGATAAAGGAGACGAAGAAGAAGGAGTTAAGACCCATGCCGCATGCCTGCGCGTAAGGGAGCTTTGCGTAAATTGCATAGAGCAGAGTGCCGATGACCGCAACGAGGATCGATGCGACGTAGACGGAGTTCCAAATCGTGTCGAGTCCCTTGGTAAAGCCCGTGACCTGATCTGGATTTGTGACGACGATGTACGCCATTGCGAAGAAGGTCGTGAGGCCCGCCATGATCTCGGTCTTCACAGTAGAGCCGCGCTCTTGGATCTTGAAGAACTTGTCAAGCTTGTCCATTTTGTTTTTCCTTTCTTTTTCCACTATGTGGTTGTATTGGGTAAGCCACACATAGTATAGCACACATTCACAGAAAAATCAATATTTTTTCGCATATTTTTCACAGTTAATCCAAAAGATGCATGTATCGCCATTCGTTGCCTTTGTTCCTTCCGTTTTCTTCCTTTTGCTCTCGTACTTGACATTTGGGAGAAAAAGTGGTATAATCCGCGTGAAGAGTATACGAATGACGTAGAGAAAAGGATGTAACCCAAATGGATCTGATCGCATTTACGGCGGGTGGTATTGCAAAACAGGCAGAGCGAGAAATTCTGCTTGCGAATGAGTACCTGTTCCGCTACGGAGACGGTATCGTTTTATCCGAGCAGGATGCAAAAATGCTTGTGGAGAGTCGCGGTCGCGCGCTTCGCAGCTACGGACGCGTGGAGTTCGGTGGCAGTACGGTCGCCATGCTGGCAAAAAGCTTTTGCCGATCGCCGAATATTGAAAAGCATGAGTTCGCAGAGGTTCTTGCGGATATTGTAGAGATCTTTTACGCCTTCCGTAATGAGACCGAGGGAGCGGTCAGTGATGAGGAGCTTGTCGAAGCAATGACGGTTGCCTTTGATACAAGCTGCCACGGCTCGGTCGCTCTGCTTTCGGCAAAAAATCCGCGGGAGCTTGTGCGCATTGTCCTTGACGGCAGAGATACGCCGCATGACGACGATGCACCGCTCGACCGACAGACGGAGGTGGATTGACGATGCAGGATAAGGCTCTTTCGCGTACCTCTGCGATTAAGCGTGAAACACTTTCCGAGCGCGACTACTTTCTTTCTCTCGTTTCTGCGGCATGCGAGAGCGGTGCAATGACCGAAGCCGAGTTTTTTGACCTGCAGGTGGCAGCGGTTGAGCGTGTTGCGGCGCTGGCGCGTGTATCCACGGGCGGCGAAAGCAGCTCGGTGCGTACCGAGGTTGCCGAAACGCTGATGGGCTCCGTATTGTATACGGTAGGGGTCGCCTTAAAGGCGTGCGAGACTCCCGACGATGCCGTGCGGTTGTTAAAAACACGCAAATTCGACGATGTTTTCTTTGACGGTCAGAAGCGCATTAAGCTGAAAATGGCGGTTATTCAGAAGATCGGCGACTTTCTGAAAATGGCACGCATTCCCACACGCGCAGTTTACTACCGCTATACGGCAGAAAAGCTTTGCCGCTTGTTTCTCCGCAAATACGGCTGGCAGCTTTCCGCGCAAAACGAGGATATTCTGCCCGATTATCCGCTTCTCGTACCGCCGACGGGGCTTACGGGCGTTGAGTACGTGCAGAAATACTTTGAGGGCATTTACAAAGAAACGCAGTTTTTGCAACGCTTTTCGGCTGCCGCGATCGAGCTTGTGCTGAAGGCTTCGGATCCGCTTTACGTGGATGCCCCCGACAATATCATGCGCCCCGTCCTTCTGTCGGCACTCGGTGCGGTCGTGTGCGGTGCGCCTGCACGCAGTCTTCGCGGCGGTGATGCGGCTTCCGCGCTTTCGTTACTTTTTGCCGATGCGGATGCGGAAAAGGTACATGCCGTGCTTCGCAAGGCTGCCGAACAAATGACCGAGGAGCTTTCGATCACGTCGCCGTCTCTTCTTTCCTATTTGTCCGATAGCCTGTCGGCACTCGTGCCCGTCGTGCTGGAGGCGGCAAAGCAAGGTGGACTTGACCGCTTGTTCGTTTCGGCGATCGAGACGGAGACCGTCGACCGCAAGGCGTTTCGCTTTGGCAGACGGATGGATGACGATGCCTACAGTGCCGTGCTTTACGAGGTCGAGCATGCGGAGGATGCCGAGGCGCGGCTTGCGCTCGTGCGCAAAAAGCTGCATTCGCTGTATGATCTTGAAGACATCATGCGCGACTATCCCTTTGCCGACCGTGACATCCGCACGCTTCTTTCCTCACTTCGTCCAAATGAGCTTGCCTTTCTCTTGAAAAAGCATCCGCTTCCCGATGCCGCCGACAGAATCGGCATGTCGGATGCCGACTGCAGACTTGCACGGATGCTCGATGCGATACTTTCAGAGAAGGATGAACCAACGCGTGCGCTCGTTTCGCATATTGCCTTTCTGATCGACGATGATGTTTTTGACATGTAAACAAATAAAGCCGTATGATCTTTCATACGGCTTTATTCTATGATTTTATGCATTTATTTTACTTTTCCTGCAAAATCCGACATCGCCTTGGCAATTTCGATTTTTTGCGGACATACTGCTTCGCAACGTTTGCATCCAATGCAGGCGGAGGGGCGTTTTTCTTCGGGGATCGCCGACAGTGTGACGGCGGAAAAGTCGCCGCCCCCCGCATACAGGTGCTCGTTGTAAAGCGCAAGCAAGCGTGGAATGTCAAGATTTTTCGGGCATCCTTCGGTGCAGTAGCGGCAGGCGGTGCAGGGGA
>JAZLAP010000292.1:0-4726 GCA_045613265.1 Eubacteriales bacterium
GCTGCCTGCCTCACCGTAAATGGGCTTCGGCATAAAGGTCGCGCTCTTGCCGTATTTGAGCGCCGTATTGTGAATGATGTACTTGATCATCATGGTGGCGTCGGACATATGTACGACCTCGCCGAGCTGAGGCTCAATCTCAAACTGTCCCGGAGCGGCGACCTCGGGGTGGTGGTAGTTGATCTCAATGCCCGCATCCTTCATATGCATGCACATTTCGCTTCGGCATTCGTAGGAAATATCAAACGGCTTTGCAATGTGGTAGTTTTTCTGCTTCGGTACGATCACGCCCTTTCCGTCACGGGCGCTGTTCCAGTAGGACTGCACGGCGTCAACGGCGGAGCTGATGCAGTTCGGCTCAACGCTCCAGCTTACGTTGTCGAAAAGGTAAAACTCAAATTCGGGAAGAATGAACATCTCGTCCGCAATGCCGCTGTCCTTCATTGCCTGCACGGCAGCCTTGATGACGTTACGGGGATACTGCGGAAGCGGACGGTTTTCGGGGCTTGCAATGACCATGGCGTTACCCGTCATGGAAAGCGTTTTGATCTCGCAGAAGGGATCGATCATGGCGGTGTCGGGGTCGGGAATGAACACCATGTCGCTCTTCTCGACGACGGCGTATCCGTAGTTGGAAGCGTCGAAGCCGATGCCGTTCTTCATCGTGTCCTCGGAGAAGTTTTCGGCAGGAATGGTGACGTGACGGAACTGACCGTTGATGTCTACCATTTTGAAGTCCACCATTTTGATGTCTTCATCGCGGATCATTTTCATGAGTGCTTTGATTTTTTCGTTCATTGGTCGTCTCCTGATATGTAAAAATATTTTTATGTGCTTCTATGCGACAACGAAAGGGAAGGTCGGCTTATTCTGTGCCGAGATATTGCTTTTGCGCATCCGAAAGACAGTCGATTTTAAGCTTCATGGCGGAAAGCTTGTCCTCGGCGACAGCGCGGTCGATCGCGGCGGGAACCGGATAGAGGCGCTTTTCAAGATTGCCTGCCGTTTTGACGAGATATTCGAGCGACGACGCCTGAATGGCAAAGCTCATGTCCATGATCTCGGCGGGGTGTCCGTTGCCTGCCGCGAGATTTACGAGCCGCCCCTCGGCAAGCAGATTGAGGATGCGACCGTCCTGCATTTCGTAGCCGACGATGTTCGGCTTGCGCGGAAAAACGCGGACTGCCGTATCGGTCAGTGCCGCCTTGTCGATTTCAACGTCGAAATGCCCCGCATTCGCGAGCAGAACGCCGTCCTTCATCACGGCAAAATGCTCACGGCGGATGACGTCACAGCAGCCGGTCAGCGTGACAAACACGTCACCGAGCACCGCCGCCTCGTCCATCGGCATGACGCGGAAGCCGTCCATTGCCGCCTCCATCGCCTTGACGGGATCGATCTCGGTCACAATGACGTTCGCGCCCATACCCTTGGCACGCATGGCAAGCCCCTTGCCGCACCAGCCGTAGCCCGCCACGACGAAGGTTTTGCCGGCAACCGTGAGGTTGGTGGAATTCATAATGCCGTCGAGCGTTGACTGCCCCGTGCCGTAACGGTTATCAAAGAGATGCTTGCAGTCGGCATCGTTTACGTTGATCATCGTATAGTGAAGCCGTCCCTCGCGCTCGCGCGTTTTAAGGCGGTGAATGCCGGTCGTCGTTTCCTCACATCCGCCGATCAGACGGTCGCCGTATGCCGCAGCCTCGCCCTCAAGGAGTGCAATAAGGTCGCCACCGTCGTCGATCATGACGTCGGGATGGCAGGCAAGCGTGTCCGTTAGATGCTTTTTGTATTCCTCTTCGCTGACACCGTGGCGCGCGTTGACGGTAAGCCCCGCCCTCACAAGCGCCGCCGCAACGTCGTCCTGCGTGGAGAGGGGGTTGCAGCCGGTAACGTAGACGTCGGCACCGCCGGCACGAAGCGTCAGCGCAAGATAGGCGGTCTTGGCTTCCAGATGAATCGACATGGCGATCCTTTTTCCTGCGAAGGGTTTTTCCTTCTCAAAACGTGCGCGGATACGCGAAAGAACGGGCATATAGGACGCTACCCACGCGATTTTGTCCTCGCCCGACGGGGCAAGCGCAATATCTTTGATATCACAGCTCATAACAGTCTCCTTTGATATGTAAAGCAAAATTTACATTTAAAGCGATATTTTGCCGATTGCAGACGAATTTTTGTTTTCGCTATTATTGTAACACGAAATTGTCGAAAAGTCAATCACGGATTTTTTTCTATTTATACTTTCTTTACTTGATTTTTTGAAAACTTTGTGTTAAAATAAAAGATGATATGATGAGTCTTACCTAAAGAAAGCGAGAATTCTCATGAAATCCACGTATCTTCGCCGCATGATTGCCGCACTTGCGCTTCTTTGTATTCTGCCCGTGCTCCTCGTTGGGCTGACCTCTTGCGGGTATAAGGAAAGCACAGAGCCGACCGATTACGTTTGCCTCGACGTGCAGGGCTACGGTAAAATCGTGATCGAGCTTCGCCCCGAAACGGCACCCGAAACGGTCGAAAACTTTAAAAAGCTGGTCTCGGATGGCTTTTACGACGGCCTCGTCTTCCATCGCGTGATCGCGGACTTTATGATCCAATGTGGCGGCTTTGACCAAAACGACGTACAGAAGGAAGCCGATACGATCAACGGCGAATTTCTGTCAAACGGCTTCGTCAATACGCTGAAGCACGAGCCGGGCGTGGTCTCGATGGCGCGCTCGAATCATCCGAATTCGGCATCGTCGCAGTTCTTTATCTGTACCAATGTCGCCGATTGGCTTGACGGTGATTACGCCGCATTCGGCGTTGTCGTTGACGGCATGGACGTCGTGTACGCGATCGAGAGAGTGAATACCGGCGTACACTACGACGACATCGGTTATCCGCATAGCGATTGGCCGCGCGAAAGCGTCGTCATCCGCCGCGCATATTTTGTGAAATAATTTTGTAAGATAATCCTCCGCATCTCAAAGTAATCATCTGCGTTCAAAGGAGTTCTTTATGAAAAAGATTCTTTTATTTGCTTCTCTCCTGCTTTCCGTCCTGCTTCTCACCGCCTGCTCGGGCGGCGGATGCACCGAGCACGATTTCGGTGAATGGGTGGTCAGCAAGGAGCCTACCTGCCTGACGATGGGCGCACGTTACCGCCGTTGTCTCACCAAGGGCTGCGACTATATCGAGAACGAGCAGATCCCGATCGGTGACCATAATTTTGATGAGGCGTACACGCTCGATATTCCCGCAACCGCCACCGAGGATGGCGAAAAATCACGCCACTGTCTGACCGTCGGATGCAGTGAGCGCACGGATATTACGGTGATTCCCAAGACCAAGACCGAATGTACCGAGCACGATTTCAGCCTTTGCGAAAAGCGGCTCGATCCTGCCGATCCCGATCGGGTATTGAATCTGCAGGCGGCTGCAACCTGTATTTCGTATGCGCGCTACTATATTCTTTGTGCATCCTGCGGCGCGATGTCGAACGAAACCTATGAAGATGTTGCGGCGGGCTATCTTCCGCATGCGTATGACAGCGAATTTACCGTGGACGTGGTAGCAACGACCGTGATGACGGGCGAAAAATCACGCCACTGCACGCAGAAGGGCTGTACCGCACGCACCGACGTTACCTCGATCCCGAAGATCATCGACACCGCAGGCTTTCAGTTCTCCGTGACCGACGGCAAGGCAACGCTTACCGCTTATACGGGCAAGCCGCTTGCGCATATCTGTATTCCCGAAACCGATCTCGCCGGCAATCCCGTCGTTGCGATCGGCGACCGTGCGTTTGCCAACACCGCAAGCCTTATGTCGATTGTGATTCCAAGCTCGGTCAAATCGATCGGCAGCGACGCCTTCTTCGGCTGCACCTCGCTTGCTGCCTTCTACTATGCGGGAAGCTTCGCTGAGTGGCAATCGGTAACGGTGGATGCGACGAACGGCGTTGTCCTCAACACGTCATCGCTTTACTATTATAACGATAAAACGCCGCCCTCTTCGGATAAGAATAATTATTGGTACTACAACAAAAACGGCGTGATCACCATCTACGATCCCAGCTGGACGCCTCCGGTTTCGTAACGGTTGGGCGTTTGTCACACCGCGCTTGCGGGACAAAAAGGAACAGGGGGAAGGTTCTCTGCGCGGTGACGAAACCGCCGCCTTGCAGGGCGATATCCTCGACGATCATAATCGAAACAAAAAGTGCAATGCGCTTCGTAAAGCAATCACGAAGCGCATTGCACTTTCTTTTGTCGGGGTAAGAGAGGGCGCAGGAAGGGGTGCCTTCCATAAAGCAGGTTTTATCTCCCGAAAAAGAAAAAAGGAGTACGGACGATTTGTTCGTACTCCTTTTCACACGTCTTGCCCTGCAAGGTATAGTGTGTTACACCTTTTCGATTTACTATCGGGTGGTAATATAAGTGAAATGTTTTGCTATCGCAAAACGTGAAATAATATGCTACCCGCATATTGTGAAATATCTCACTTCGTTCGATGTGAAATGAAATTTGCCCGTGTTCGCGGAGCGAACATTTCACATTTGCGAAGCAAATATTTCACCGCGAAGCGATTTCACTTGCCCAAATGGGCAAATTTCGTTGGGCGACCTGCTTTACAGTAGGTCGCCCAAGCGGATGCTCTCTTTTCATTTTATCTGTTGGCGTACATCTTTTCGTAGTAATTCTGATATTCGCCCGAAATGATGGTCGCCCACCACTCCTTG
>JAZLAP010000293.1:0-2313 GCA_045613265.1 Eubacteriales bacterium
AGTGTTCGTTATGCCGAATCTGCGCTGTCCCGCCGCGTTTACGGAAGTCTCCGCGTAAGCGGGATCCGCACCGACGGCGGCTTTTTCCTCGGAAGCGACACCTACTTTGTTCCCGGAATGACGGTTGATCTGATCGGCGAGCAGGTTTTTTTGCGTGTGAATCTGACAAAAATAGAATTTTGAATGGGAAATTCTGTTTTTTTAGTGTTTCCAAAGAAAAATTATTCAAAATCTATTGATTTTTTCGCCACGATTTGATATAATATTCAAACAAGAGATGTTTATTGCAAGCGGAGTAGGTTGATCCGCGAATTTTTAATTGGGAGATTTAAGTATGCAAAGCCGGACCGTTACGATTCAAAACAACGTGGGACTCCATGCGAGACCCGCTACCTTCTTTATTCAGAAGGCACACTCCTACAAGTGTAATATCTGGATCGAAAAGGATGACCGTCGAATCAGTGCAAAGAGCCTGCTCGGCGTTCTTTCGCTCGGCATCGTCAAGGGCATGACCATCACCCTGACGGCGGACGGTCCCGATGAATCCGATGCGCTTTCCGGTCTTTCTGCATTGATCGACAGTGGGCTCGGTGAATAAAACAATCGAAAAGACGGCGGCGAAGAGAACGAGCTTCGGCGCCGTCTTTTGCATAAACGGATGCCGACCGTAAATCAGCGGCTCCCCTTCTTGCGCGAAAAAGCGACGTCGCTCCCAGCGTCGCCCGGCATCTATATGATGCGCGACAAGAGCGGAAGAGTCATCTATATCGGTAAATCGAAAAAGCTGCAAAGCCGCGTATCCAGCTACTTTATGAAAAGCGGTCACAGCGTAAAAACCGAGCGTATGGTCTCGCTCGTATACGATTTCGACATTATTCTCTGCGATACCGAAATCGAGGCACTCACGCTGGAAAACACACTTATAAAGAAACATACGCCAAAATATAACATCAAGCTGAAGGATGCAAAATCCTACCCCTACCTTGTTCTCGGTAAAGGCAGCTATCCCAACATCAGCGTGACGCGCGAGCGTAAGAGTGAAGGCGTTTATTTTGGTCCCTATAGCGGTATGTCTGTTGCTTACGATGTTCTTGACACGGTTCGCCGCGTGTTTGGTCTGCCAACCTGCAAGCGCGTCTTTCCGCGCGATATCGGCAAGGAGCGCCCCTGTATCTACCGCGATATGGGACGTTGCGTTGCGCCCTGCACGGGTGAGGTATCGCCGGAGGAATACCGCCGCTTGACCGACCGTGCCGCCGACGTTCTGCGCGGCAACCTGCGCAATGCCGTTGAGGCGGTCGAAAAGGAAATGCTCCGCGCCGCAGAGGAAGAGCGTTACGAGGAAGCGGCACGCTTCCGCGACAGCATCATATCCCTGAAAAAGCTTCGCGAAAAGCAAAAGGTCGTCGGTGATGAAAGCGACAATCTCGACGTTATTGCCACCTATAGTGACGATTTCTGCGCCGTCATTGCCGTTTTGTCGATCCGCGACGGCAAGCTTGACCGACAAAACGAATTTATCTTCTCTGCCGACGAGATCCTTGACGACGGAGCAATCACGGCGTTTCTTTATGACTATTACGGCGACGAGAGCGCAATCCCTCGCGAAATCCTGCTTGCCGATCCGCTTAGTGACGAAGATTCTTCCCTGCTTGAAGCGCGTCTTTCGCTTTTGCGAGGTAAAAGGATCAACCTTCGTGCGCCGAAGGTCGGTGACAAGCGAAGGCTTTGCGACATGGCAAAAAACAACGCCGAAAATCGCGCCGCGCGTTACCGTCTCGACCGTGAAAAGCAGGACAAAAACCTCGTTCTGCTTGCGTCGATCCTCGGTCTTGAGGTCATTCCCGACCGTATCGAGGCATACGACATTTCCAATGTCGGTGACGAGCAGATTACAGCATCCATGGTCGTCTATGAGGACGGCGGCATGAAAAAACGCGATTACCGCACCTTCCGTGTGCGTGTGGGTGAAACACGTGACGATTATGCTTCGATGAAGGAGGCTCTTGCGCGCCGCCTTGCGCATATCGGAGACGATGACGACTCACTCGGACAAATGCCCGATCTTATCCTGCTTGACGGCGGACGAGGGCAGGTTTCTGCCGTGCGTGAGGTCATGACGGAGATGAATCTTTCAATTCCGCTGTTCGGCATGGTCAAGGATGATTTTCACAAAACCCGCGCCTTGACCGACGGTGAAAACGAGCTTTCGATCGCCAGAGAGCCGGGCGTATACGCATTGGTTTACCGTATTCAAGAAGAGGCGCATCGCGTAGCGTACAGCCGTTCACAGGCGGCGAAACGCAAAACAAT
>JAZLAP010000294.1:0-1906 GCA_045613265.1 Eubacteriales bacterium
GTCTTAGGAAGACAATACACCAGTTCAACTCCTTGGCTCACAGAACGACATGGCTACGAGCCGACTTATTCGCCCGTCTGGTACGGCGGCGGCTGGAACTGTCTCGGCTCGCGCTACAGCGGCGCGTATATGCGCGACTACGTCCGGAAATGCAACGAGCGGCGCGGTGTCGTGTCGATCGATATGTATCTGTTCGACGACGGAAGCTTTGACGAGGCGCAGCTTGAGGTCGTTCGCAGGATCAATGAAAAGTAAACTAAAATTTACATAAAGAGGAGAAAAACAATGTTTGAAAACATGACCTTGAGAGAAAAGGTTTACCAGACCTTCATTACCTATCCTTACCATATGTCAAAGGAGGGAACGATCGAAAAGTTCTTCAAAAAGCATCCCTGCGGCGGCATTTACTACTCGAAGGGCTCCTGCAACGACCTTGCCAAGGAAATGGAGTCGGGCGCGATCGCTCCCGAGACCTTCATTGACGAGTGCCGTGCCGCATCGAAGTATCCTTTGATCGTTTGTGCCGACGGTGCTTCCATTGAAAAGGGCTACGGCTGCCCGCCCTTCACCTCGGTCGCCGCTTCGCGCGATATGCAGCTTGCCTACGATACGGGTAAGGCACTCGGTATGCAGATGAACTACAACCACATCGACTGGATCCTCGGCCCGTGTGTCGATATGCCGCTCGTGCACGTGAACAGCACGATCTCCTACGCCGCAACCGACGATCCCGAGCTGAACGCCGAGATGTATAACGCGATGGTGCGCGGCATTCAGGATCAGGGCGTTGCCGCAACGGCAAAGCATTTCCCGGGACAGGGACTCTATCACGTCAACTTCCACTACGGCCCCGGTCAGAACACCCAGACCGTCGAGGAGTGGGAGAAGACCTACGGCAAGACCTACCGTTCCTGCTTTGACGCCGACTGCATGTGCGTTATGACCTCGCACATGACCTTCCGTGCGTGGAGCGAAAAGGGTGACGACGGCCGCTATCCGATCGCAACCTACTCCAGCGACATTACCGTGAAGCTTTTGAAGGAGCATCTCGGCTTCAAGGGTGCCGTTGTTACCGATGCGCTTACAATGGGCGGCATGGCAGGCGGCGACCAGACCGAGGAGGCAGTACAGGCGTTCAAGTCGGGCGCGGATTTCCTTCTGTGGCCCCCGATGGAAGCGGCTGACCGCATCGTCGAGGAGATTGAGAAGGGCAATATCCCGATGTCGCGTCTCGAGGATGCACTTTCGCGCATTGCGTATGTCCGTACCTTCTTGAAGTATAAGGGTGACGAGCGCGAGTACGCCGCAGCCGATCCTGCATTCGTTGACGGCGTGTACGAGAAGTCGGTTGCGGACGGCATTGCGCTGATTCGCAACAGGATCGGGCTCGTTCCGTTCACTTCCGAAAAATACAAGAAGATTCTCGTTGCGGGATGCGGCAGAAACGACGGCGAGATGAATCAGCTCCGCCAGATGGTCACGGCTCTCGAAAAGCGCGGCTTTACGGTGGATTTCCAGGAATATCTGCTCACCTGCTGGCAGGATGAGATGAACGCATTGCAGGGCAAATACGACCTTGTGATCGTTTGCTACAATATCCCGTTCACGGCGGTGGACTGCTACGATAAGTGTGCATCGACGACCTGGTCGGCGCATCTGCTCGACAAGTCGAAGTCGCTGTTCGTCAACTTCACGGCGCCGCATTTTGCCGACGACTTCTTCCCCGAGGCAAAGACCTTTATCAACACCAACACGGGCGGCTGCAGCAAGCTTGCCGTTGAGGAGACGGTTGCCCGTCTCGTCGGTGAAAAGCCCTTTACGGGTACGTCTCCCGTGAAGCTCGACCGATAAGGTAGCATCAAAAGGGGCTTTCGCATTTAGGCACAAGCGCAAACAAAAACAGAGG
>JAZLAP010000295.1:0-17915 GCA_045613265.1 Eubacteriales bacterium
TACTGATGCTCGTGACGCTGTCGGGGATCGCAAAGCTCGTATCCGTCTTGCCGATCGCATATTGGATCAGCGTCGTTGCATCCTTGTTATACAGGTTGCCGTCAATCGAAGAGTAGCTCGGGTTGTTTGCATCCACCGTAATGCTCGTGAGGCGGTCGCAATAAGCGAACGCAGAGCTACCGATGCTCGTGACGCTGTCGGGGATCTCCACGCTTGTGAGGCTGGTGCACAGGTAGAACGCCCTGTCACCGATGCTCGTCACAGGCTTTCCGTTGTAGGTCGCCGAAAACTTCACCGCCGTTGCACTGCCCGTGTAATCGGTAACAGTATAATACGTTCCGTTGCTCGAAAGCGTAAACACAAGCCCCGCCGTATAATATTCCTCAACGCCGCAAACGTCACAGGTACGGGTATATGTTTCGCCGTCGTTGTCGAGAACGAATGATGCACTATGCCCCGTCGCCGCGATCACAACCGACTTTGTGGCACCGCAAACCGTACACGTATACACCGTCACGCCATCTACAGTACACGTTGCATCCGTAGTAACGCCTTCGTCCCACTCATGACCCGCGGGAATTAAATGATATCCACCGATAGCTCCGCAAACCGAGCAGATCTTTTTGCCGATACCGTTGGTAGTGCAGGTAGGCACCTTGATGATCTTCACCTGATCATAAATATGACCGGAGGAATCTATATCGCCCTCTCCGCTACCCGTATTGTCGTCGTCCGTATTGTCATCATCGGTATCGTCACTGCCTATATCATAACTCTGAACGTAACAAACAACGCAAATCCAATATGTTTTGCCGTTACTATCAATATGCGCTTCGCCCCATTTGTGACCGAGAGCTTCGCCAACATGGACGACATCCTTCACAGCACCACATACGGTACAAAGCGTGTACACCTTCGCAGCTGCGGTACAGGTAGCATCCGTAATGTATTCATGGATTGACCATTGGTGACAGCCCGTCGCCGCGATCACAACCGACTTCGTCTCGCCGCAATCGGTGCAGGTATACACCGTCTTGCCGTTCTTTCCGCACGTCGCATCTGTGGTAACACCGTCGTCCCAGGCGTGTTCTAACTTCGCATCCACCGTAAAGCCGTCGTAGCAGAGGGGACAGCCTGTGCCGCTATAGCCCGCCTCGGTGCAGGTCGCCGCCTTCGTGTCGGTGACGTAAGCACAGGTATGCGCCATCGGGTTCATCGTGATCACGCCGATCGAGGTCTGGGCACCGCCGACCTTCGATACGGTCAGCGAATACTCGCCTGCGGGGAGATAGATCTCCGTAAGATCTGCCGCATAACGGAAGGATTCCGAGCCGTTTGTGACGATCGTAACGCCGGTCGCACCCGCGATCTCCGTGCACATGAAGCTTGCTTCGTAGGTCTTGCCCGCAGCATTGGTAAAGGCGAAGACGACCTTGCCCGTATTTGCGCTACAGACTGCCGCACCGATGGTAAAGAAGCCGTTTTTGGCAACCTTGACCTTCTCCACATAGTTGAGGATCGAGCCTGCACGCATCTGGTAGGTGGTGTTATCCTTGAATGCGGCGTTGGTGACCACGTTGGCAGTCAGATCGCCCTTGCCACTCGTCAGCATAATGGTATCCGCCGAGGTAGGCTCTGCGAGCTTGAAGGTTGCTCGGGTCAGCGTGGAACCGCCATAGGTAAGGATATTGTCGTGCCCTGCTTCGAGGTATACGCTGTAGGTCGCGCCCGCCTTATCGCGGTTCTTCGAACCGAACAGCTTACCGTTTGCGTCATTGTAAAGGTAGGTATAGCCGCTTTCTACTACCGTAACCCCCTCAAGCGTTCCCCAGTAAAAGCCGCTTGCGCCGATCGCCTCTTTGGGAACGGTGATCTTACCGTTAAAGTCGGTAACGTCAACCGAGAAATCGGCGACGGTAGCCGACGGTGCCGTAACGGGGATCGAAACGCTATTGCCGCATCCACCACAGGTATAAACCGCCGCTCCCTCGGAAAGCACACAGGCATAATCATGACCGCCGACCGTGCCGTATGCAAACGTATCGCCCGAAAGGTCGCCGCACTTTTCACAGACCTTATAGTACAGCGGCGCACTCTCGCAGGTCGCGTCGGCAGCAAAGTTCGAGCCGTCACTAAGCACCGTCTCGGCGTAGGTATGCGTAGCGGGTAACACCGTCGCGCCCTTCTTGCAGAGCGCACAGCCGACACCGCTGTAGCCGATACTGTCACAGGAAGGCGCAATATCGTACACCGTATCGACGCAGGTGTGCGAAAGCTCCTCAAATATGAGAGAGCCCGCCACGATCTGATGCGCATAAACCACGTACACCGTCACGGTGTAATTGCCCGCAGGCAGAAAAACGCGGCAAAGATTTTCGGAATACCGCGCACCGCGCGAGCCGTCCTTGTTGTCTACGTCGATGTTTTCAACCTTCACCGACGCGTAGATCGTGTTATCGTTTGCTTTATCCTCAAAACGGAAATAAGCATAGTGCGGCCCTTCATATCCCGTCCAGACACCGAAAATGCCGTTGACCTGATAGAAACCGTCGTAAGCGACGTTAAGCGGCGCATCTATATAAGTAAGGTAGCTTGTGTCGCGCAATTCGGCGATATACGGGTGCTCTTCAAAGAAGCCGTGCGAGACCGCCGTGCCGTAGGTCGGGTTATCCACGGGATCGACCTCGATGCCGTACTCGGTAGAGCCGTTCACAAGCACGGTCATATCAAGCGAGATCTCGTCGCGGAGCGTAAGCTTGGCGGCGCTGAGCGAGGAGCCCGTATACACGATCTCGTTATCGATGCCCGCCGAAAGATAGACGGTGTAGGTGCGCGTTTCGGAATAGCTGTCATTTGCCGTGCCTGTCATATCGCGGTTACGCGAGGCGAGAGCCTTTCCACCTACCGTTGCATTGTAGATCATCGTGTAGCTTTCGGCGGCAATGCCCTTCAAAACGACGTCGTAAAAGCCCGAAGCCGTCACGCTGTCGGCAGGCACGGTAAACGTATAGTGTGCGGCATCGGCAGCCTTCGTGATGCCCGTGATCTCGATGGCATTCGGTTCCTTTTCGTTATGTGCGGGATGCGGTACCCGAACGCTGTCGGGCTTGATCTTGCCGCAACCGATACACACCATACAGGACGCGCCTTCAACACCGTCATCGGGATCGGTGACGAAGCCGGGTCTGTAGATATGCGCTTCGCTTTTGAGAATGCTGTTCAGCTTTTTGTTTTCGCCGTAGGTAGGTGCGTAATACGGATCGGTCGTATAGAACTTTGCAAGATCGGCAACCGTCGTCGAATCGCTGAAATATGCGCCTGTGCCATCCAAATACATGATGTAGTCAACGTCATCGTAGCGCACGGCGATGAAGCCGCGATAAACCATACCGACCGCATTATAGTAGAAATCGTTCTCGTGGTTGGTATACATGGTAGTAAAGGCGAATTCGCTCTCGTTTTTACGCGAATAGATATTCGTTGCAAAATCCGCACCCTTACTGTTATAAACGACAACGGCAGCAGCACGCGACAGATTGGTTTTATAGCCCTTTGTAGGGTGCGACTTCACTGTCATATTGGTCGGCTTATTGTAAAAAACGGTATCTCCCTCTTTTCCGATACCCATGATGGCACCGAAGGATACCGAAAGATCTTCGTTATCGATCGCCTCGATCGCCGCACGTGCCACGAGATCCACGCGATACATGGATCGAATGCCTGTCGCTCCCTCGTAACGCATCGAAAGACCCGCATACTCCACAAGTCGCGAAGCATAGCAAAGCGCATCGAAGAGATCCTGATCGATGGCCTTCGTATAGCCTTCGGAGGCAGTCTCCAAATGGAAATCAACCTTTGTCTTGTTTTCGTCGGATAGAGCGTCGTATACGGTGTAGTCAATTGCCGCACCGGCACCGCCCGTAGCTCTGTAGTCGCCGATATCGTTTGCCGATGCGGAAACGGCAAACAACGTACAGCACAACATTGCCATAAAGATGAACAGCAGTTTTTTCATGTTTTTCTCCTTTTTGAAAATGTGTCGAATGGTAATAAAGTTTGTCAAAAAACGGTATAGACTTGCGAGACGGGAGACGGCGGAAAGCGCGGAAATACATCGTCGAGAGGCTTATGGGTTTGGTTATACCCATATATTAACATGGAAACCTCTTTTTGTCAACCTAAATATAGCAAATTTCGGTGGCAAATTTCATTAAAGGGGATATATTTACATTAAATGCTATTTATGATATAATAATTAAAAATGAAAAAATCGGAGGGAAGGTTCAATTGAACTGCCCCAAATTGTACGGACAGCACAAAAAAGAGTCCTAAAGTAGAAAATATAAAAAATCAAGCAACGAACTGACATCGCTTTTCGAGTGGTGTCAGTTTTGTTTTTAGCTAAATACGTTCATTGTTGTAGTACTGTATGTATCCACCTATGAGGAGGGGCGCCTCCTCATAGGTGCGGATTCTCGCACGGTAAATACACTCGGTTTTGAGTATTGAGAAAAAATTTTTGGCTAAAGCGTTGTCATATGGATTATCCGCATGGGCAAATTTCGTTGCGTTGCGCTTTTTGGTGCAACGCGTGTACCCCCATTTTGGGTTTGTTTGGTTGTAGAATATTAGGCGTGGAGGTGATAAGCGTGAAGGCTGCGGTGTTTCGACAAGCTTATGTCGAGGATATGCTGAAGTTTTTTTCTTTCGGCGACGAGTGGGATCCTGCGGCGGGGATTCCATCCTTTGTGAAATACGCGCGGAGGATCGGCGTGACGCACGAGGAGCTTTTGCGCTTTCGTGACAAGCATCCTGCTTTTCGGGCGGCGTACCGCGAATGTGCAGCGCGGTTGCGCGATTTTCTTGTGGACGGTGTGCTTGCACGGCGATTTGATGCATCGTTTGTGAAGCTGCTTTTGTCCGACGGATCTTTGCTGTCGGACGGAGGCGACGAGGATGGTGGAGATGCAGGGAACGCACCGTTTCGGGTGACGGTGACGGTGCTTGGTGCGGACGGCTCAGGGGACAGCTTGAGGGACAGCTCGGGGGACGTTTCGTGAAGCTTACTCTGACACCGAAGCAATACCAATTTACCGAGGCGAAGGCGACCGAGGTTTTGTTTGGCGGGGCGGCGGGCGGCGGCAAGTCATACGGTCAGCTTGCCGATGCCTTTTTGGTGGCGATGCGATTTCCGGGATCGCGTCAGCTACTTTTGCGCCGTACCTTTCCCGAGCTTGAGAAGTCTCTGATTCGTGCGAGTCTCGCGTTGTTTCCGCGCGAGATCTATACCTACCAGGCTTCGATGCATACGGGGCGGTTTCGGAACGGTTCGCTTCTTGATTTTGGATTTTCTGCCGACGAGAACGACGTATTCCGCTATCAGTCCGCGGAGTACGACGTGATTCGATTTGACGAGTTGACGCATTTTACCGAATTTCAATACGTGTATATGCTGTCGCGGCTTCGCGGTGTTTCTGCCTGTCCGAAGCAGATGAAATCCTCGACGAATCCCGGCGGTATCGGGCATGCCTGGGTAAAGGCGCGGTTTATCGATCCGTCGCCGCCCGAGACGGAATTCTCGGTAGATGCGGGAATCTCGCGCATTTTTTTACCTGCAAAAATCGGAGACAATGCGTTTCTTGCACAGAGCGACCCGCATTACAGAGATCGGCTTCTTGCGTTGCCCGAACGCGAGCGACGTGCGCTGCTCTACGGCGATTGGAACATTTTCGAGGGACAATTCTTTGATGAATTTCGCTATGACCTCCACACCTGTCAACCCTTTCCGATCCCGAAGCACTGGCGGCGCTACCGCACGATCGATTATGGTCTTGACCGACTTGCCTGCCTTTTCATAGCGGTGTCACCCGACGGAGAGGTTTACGTATACAGGGAGGTGTGTGAGTCTTCGCTCGTCATCAGCGAGGCATCGCGGCGTATTTTGGATGCGACCGACGATGGCGAGGAGATTTACGAGACGCTGGCACCGCCCGATCTTTGGTTTCGCACGCAGGAGACGGGGAAATCAAAGGCACTTTTGTTCCGTGAGAACGGCATTTCGTTTACGCGATCGGGGAACGACCGTGAGACCGGCTGGCTTGCGCTGAAGGAGCTTTTGCGTCTCCGTGCTGACGGGACACCGCGGCTACGGATCTTCCGCACCTGTACCGAGCTTATCCGTTGTCTTCCGATGCTGACGGTTGACCGTAAGCGTCCGGGGGACGTATGCGGCGAGCCGCACGCGATCACGCATGCTCCCGATGCTTTGCGCGGCTTTGCGATCAGCTTTTTCCGCCCGGGAAGTCTGCCGTCCGCAGAGGTGCGCAGGCGATGGACTGCCGACATGTGGCAGGATTATTATGCCGCCGACCGAAAGGGCAAGGAATATTTAAAAAAGAAATACGGAGAACCTTTATGAAAACAGAAAAGAAGAACAGGCTTTCGTTTTTCTCTGCGCTGTATGAAAATGCAAAGAATGCATATGCACCCGCTCTGGCGGCGATGGAGCGTAATATGGCGCAGTACGGCGGCGACGACAGGATAGACGGTTCGAACGAGACGGCGAGTATTGTGCGTAATATCACGTACGAGCTGATCGAGGGTGAGATCTCGTCGTCGATTCCCGCGCCGCGTGTTTCTGCTGCGATATACAGTGAGAAAAACGATCGCAATGCAAAATCGGTTGAGGAGTTATGCGCTATGCTCCGCGATCTTTTACCTTTTGAGGAAATGAACGATAGAGACGAACGCTATACCTACGTTTACGGTGGCAGCGTTTGGTTTCTGGAGTGGGATGACGCGCCGCTTTACGGCAACCGTGCGGGCGGTGTGCGTGTTTCCTGCTTGCCGCCTCATGCGTTCATTCCCGAACCTTACGTTGCTGAGGTAGACGATATGGAGTATTGCTTCCTTCGCTATCTGACGACGCGGGAGGATCTTGTGCGGCGATACGGTATATCGGCGGCGGAGGCGGAGAAGACGACGGCGGAGGCGGAATCGGCTTCAGCGAGCGATGAGAATCTGGTAACGGTGGTCGCTTGCTTCTACAAAAACGAGCGTGGCGACGTTTCGCGGTTCGTTTTCAGCGGCGAGGTCATGCTTGCCGACGACTGTGACTATTACGGACGCAGTCGTGCGGTCTGTCGCAAGTGTCATACATCGCGCATCGAATGTACATGCGAAGCACCGTCCTTTGAGATCGAGGCGATGACGGTCGAGCGGCTATCGCACGATCTTTTGCTCTCGGACGGGCGGATCATTCCCGAAATGTCACCTAAAGTTGACAAAAACGGCTTTATTTTGCGCAGGAAGGGCGAGGCGTTGATGCAGAGGACGGAGATTCCGTATTACCGTCCGCGGCGTTTTCCTATCGTTTTGCGTCGCAACGTATCGAAGGAAGGCGAGCTGTTTGGCGAAAGCGATGCGTATGCGATCCGTCATCAGCAACAGGCACTGAACAAGGTTGAGAGCCGCATCATGCAAAAGCTGATGCGAGCGGGTGTGACGCCTGTGGTTCCTGACGATGCGGAGCTGACGTTGACGAATGCGATCTTCGGGCAGGTGTTGAAAACCAAGCCCGGCGAGACTGCCAATGCATACGGTGTTCTGGACACCACACCCTCGATCCAACAGGATGTTCTGGAGGCGGAGCGTCTTTATTTGCAGGCAAAACGTATTCTGGGCATTTCGGACACCTTCATTGGTCTTGACGACGATACGGCGATTTCGGGACGTGCAAAGGAGATCCAGATCGCGCAGGCATCGGGACGATTGGAATCGAAGCGGCGTATGAAAAATGCGGCGTACGCGCGAATCGATCGGATTATGTTTGAACTGTATCTTGCGTACGGTGACGATGTGTATCCGATTCCGTACAAGGATGTTCTGGGACGTACGCACAACGCGCTTTTCAACCGCTATGATTTTGTGGAATACTGTCCCGAAAACGGCTGCTACCGATACGGTGACGACTATTTGTTCTCGGTGGATACGGCGGGAAACATCGAAAGTCAGCGAGAGACGTTATGGCAGAAGAATCTTGAAAATCTGCAATCGGGGACATTGGGCATACCGACCGAGACCGAGACACTGCTTCGTTACTGGCAGGCGCAGGAGCGTGCTCATTATCCGTATGCGCGGGACAACGTTGAGTATTTTCGCGAGAGGCTATCGCGCGAAGCGGGAGCAGCGTCAGTAATGCCAAGCGCGGAGATGCACGTACCGGTGAAAACGGGGGTGACGGTATGAGCAAGACGAATATCGACAGCTTCTTTGAGAGCTATTTGAAAAACATCGAGCTGGAAAATCGAAAAGTGGATTCCTACGGAGATTATATTCTGCGATACGGAACCGATCCCGCTCCCGCCTATGCGAATACGGTGCGCGGTGCGCTTGTGGATTATGAGAGGGGGCGTGCAGGCTACGGTACGCTTGGCGAGGCTGTGGGGCGTATGGGACTGCAGGCGAGCGGATACAGTGAACGGCTTGACGAGATTGCGGCAGAAACACGGGATGCGGCGATTGCAAAGGCGGATGCCGTTCGCCTTGCGACCGCGCATGAGAACCGTCTTGGTTACCGTGATTACGTAGAAAAGCAGAAGGAAGCGCGAACGGCGGCACGCGAGGATGCGATACGCGAGATCGCGCGGCTGGGGATCAGTGACTACGAGCGTGCATTGGAATACGCCATCGGTGCGGGGCTTGCGGGCGAAGATGCTGCGGTTGCTGCCAAGATAGGTGCGGACAGCGTGCAGGAGGAGTCGCGTGCATCGATCATTGCACGTCTCGTGAATTACGGCTTTTCTTACGAGCCTGCTTACCGTTATGCCATTGCATGCGGTTATGACGATGAGACGGCGAAGCTGATCGCCGAGGCTGCGGCGAGCGTGAAGAAGGAGCAGGCGGGAAGTACCGTCTATCCATTCAATTAAGCGGAGGAATAATATGAAACAAAACAATCCCTACAGAGAATCGGGCTATCGCCCGATCACGGCAGTCAAGAAGCCTGCCGAAAAGAGAAAAAGCGGTGTGACGCGTGCAGAGAAGGATCTGCGTGTGAAATAAAGGAGGAAGCGACAATGGTAACAGAAGAAATGCGCCGTGAAGAGGCGACGAGCGCTACGGAGACGGACGGTAGCTTTGCGCTGTCCCATGAGGATACGGAGGATGGCTTTGCGGAAGCGGCGGGCGGCGAGGAGCCGATTGCGGCGGGCACGGCAAATTCTTTGGAGGGCGAAGAGAGCGATGGCGACGGCAAAGGGAATGCAGAAGCGGCGGAAGTGACAGCGGGAAGCGAAGCGGAGGCGGTTTTGGAGCCTTTGCCTGAGGATACTGCGGAAGAAGAGTCCTGTGAGGAAGCAGAGGCGCGCTGCAAGGCGCTTGCTGACGCTGATTACGATGCCCTTTGCGCGAGCTTTCCGGCGGCGCGTGCGTATGCGTCGCTCTGTGATATACCGGGGGCTGCGCGCTTTTCGGAGCTGCGTGAGCTTGGTCTTTCGGTTGATGAGGCGGCGCGTGCTGCGATGCCTGATTTCGGAACGGAGTATATACGTGAGCCTTCGCGTGATATGCGTTTTTCGTCAATGCCGCACAGAAGCGAAAATACGCGCGGCGGTATGAGCTACGGTGAGATGGCGATGGCACGCGAGCTGTTTTCGGGGCTTTCGACGAAGGAGCTTTTGTCGCTTTACCGCCGTGTGAATCAATAAATAAAAAGAGTAAAAAGCAAAAGGAGAATAACTATGTCTATTCTGTATGCAAAATCTACGGGTCTTAACAACGCCGCGATTGGCAGACTTGAGACACCCATCAAGATGGTGATCGAGCACGAGAGCGATCTTCTGACGAAGAAGGGCGGTATTTGCGACCGTCTCTTTAACGTGGAGAAGTCGCAGAAGTTTGGCGAGACCATCATTGGTCAAAACGAATTTGACGTTTTTACTGCAACTGCCGAGGGTGCGGCTGCGGAAAGCGACACTCTGCGTGAGACCTACAAGAAATTCATCGAGCACATTCAGTTCATGAAGGAGTTTACCATCACTGCGGAGATGATGGAGGATGCGAATTACGGTGTTGCGGCGGATGCAAAGCACCGTGCGGAGAATTTCACGCGCGCCTACTATAAGACGATGCATAAGATCTGCGAGTATGCGCTGGCAAACGGTACGGCAAAGACCGGAAGCTTTGCCAAGGCTACACTGGATCTGACGGCACCCGACGGCGAGCCTCTTTTCTCGTCGAAGCACACCTATGGTATCGATGAAACGGCGGGCACGCAGTCGAACTATTACTACGGCAGCATTCTCGGATCTGCCGAGGAATTCGAGGCGGCGCTCGGCAAGATCACGATGCATTTACGCAATATGAAGGACGAGAACGGCGAGCCGCTCGGATATACTGCGGACACGATCATTCTGCCCGGCAACCGTCCTGTTGCCGAGAGCATTGTCAAGAAGGTATGCGGTTCCGAGGGCGCACTTGGCAACGGCTACAACGACATCAACCTGCAGTACGGCAGATGGAACGTTGTTGTGATGCCTTCCTGGCAGACCGATGATGACCGCGTGATGGTGATGTCGAGCGAGGCGAACAAGAATCTTTCGGGTAACATGTTCTTTAACCGCATTCCGCTTACCGTGACGAACTTTGTCGATCATCACACCGGCAACTATATCTGGAACGGCAGATGCCGTTTTGGTGTCGGCTTCGGCAGCTACAAGCACATTCTGCTTTGCGTGGATGCCGACAGTGCCGTCAGCGGTGCGACCGCACTTTGATTGACGGGCGAGACCAAATCTTTTGTTAGCGAGCGTCCGCCTTCGGGCGGACGTCTTGCGAAAGGAGCAATATGACTTTAAATGAATGCAGACGGGAAGTGGCACTTCTCGGCGGAGATTTAGAGGAGCCTTTGTTCCCACGCTTTGCGGCGGCACTGATGCGTGCACTGTATACGCTTGCGGGTATGCGTCCGCGCTTTGTTGCGAGAATTTCGGAACGGGGGCATTCGCTTGGTGACAAGGTGATGTACGATATGACCGAGGAGGATCCGGATTTTCTTGCGTTTGCACCGTCACCCGTTCTTCCGCCTGCCGACTATCACATATTTGAAGGCAATAAGATCATTTTGCCGAACGATGGGATCGCATACCGTATCTTTTACAAAAGAAAAATTCCTTCGTACAAGGAAAGCGACGGAGACAAGGAGCTTCCGCCGGATGACGAGGCGGCGCGTCTTCTGCCGCTTATGATTGCCGCCGAGGTATATGCCGATGAGGATGCCGAGCTGTCGGCAAGCTGTCTTGCTCTTTACCGTACGGCAGCCTCCGGAATATTCGGCAAGCGAGAGTCGCCGCAGTCCGCTGCGATTTTCAATCTGAATGGGTGGTGACGGAATGGGAGCATACGGTAAAACGGTATCAGGTGCGCGGGCATATAGCCGTACCTATCAGGATTTTAACGGCGTTAATCTTCTTTCGGATATCGGCAACATTCCGACAAACGAGTTTGCGTACGTAGAAAACATGTACCGTGACTATATGGCGGGAGATGCCGCGTCGGTGGAGAGTGTTCCCGGATTTCGTTGTCTTGCTTCACTTTCGGGCAATCCGAACGGAATGTACAGTATACCCGAGGATGATCGGACGTTGATTTTGCTGCACATCGGGGAAAAGCTATACCGCTTTTACCTTGATGAGCGTGAAAGCATTCAGGATCTTTCGCCGTTTTATACCGGGCTATCCGACCGAAAGAGCGTTGGTTTTTATTTCGGCGGTGCTTTTTATCTGCTTGACGGCGAGGGATATTACCGAATTGACGGCGATTGTGTGAAAAGCGTGACAGCGGAGGCGTATCTTCCGACGACCTATCTGAACGGCAAGGCGTATGAGCAACGTAATTTGCTGAGAAAGACGACTGTGGAGCGTTATATTCCTGCAGACTTGACCGAATATGAGAGTGCTGCGGATCTGCTGATATACACCTTAAATCCTGACGGCAACAGCTGTTACGTTTCGGGTGTACGCGACAAGAGCGTGACGGCAATCACGGTGCGTGCGCATGCGGTTGTGTTGGGGAGGGAGCTTCCTGTGACCGGGATCGGAGAATGTGCGTTCGAAGGCTGTAATGCCGAGCGTATCCGTCTCCCCGAGGGTGTGACTGTAATCGAGCGAAGTGCGTTTCGAAACTGCAGGAGGCTTACTTCCCTTGTTCTGCCAAACACGGTGGAGCGGATCGAGGCACTTGCCTTTTTCGGTTGCTCGGCGCTTGCGGATATATACATTGGCGGGCGTGTGTCCTTTATCGGTGGTGCGGCATTTGGTTATACGTCGATCACGACCGTCCGTTACGCCTTGGGCCTTGAGGGGCTTGAGGAGATCGAAGAAGAGGTTGTGGACGTGGAGCCGTCCTGTCTTTCAGAGTTGGCAGGCTCTCCGGATGTTATGTTTTACATTGCAGCTGAGAAGCCGACGGAAAGCGGCGGCAGCTATCGTTTCCCTGTTTCGGGAGAAGCGAAGGGGCTGCTTTCGCTGACGGTGGACGGAGGTACGATCGGAAATGCGTCAACACCTGTTTTCTCTGTGAACAGTGAAAATCAATTTTCATCCGATAAGGTATACGCGGCGTTAATTGCGCATCCGTCGGTGGCGATGATGAGTCTTACCGTCTCGCGGGACGGTAGCTTTACCGTGCACGGTTTTTCGGACTTTGACGATACGGTGGAGATCGTGACTCTGACGGGACTTTCGGGCTACTACCGATTGATCGGTGTGCCTGAAGGATTCACGGGAGCTTCTCTGCGTGTGGTAAGGAACACCGGAGAAACTGCCGTATCCTATACCGATACGGGCAACGGCGTTACCGTGGGGCCGATGTTACCGTCGGAGAGTCTGACGTTGTATCTTGACGTTGCGAGAAGTGTGGATTTTCCCCACGTTCTTTTCGTGCCGCGTCTTTTGGCGGCGGTCGGAAACGCATCGATGTGCCCCGTATACGAGAATAAAAACGGCAAAGCCTGCGTAACGGCAGTTGACATTTCGGTCAGCGACGACCGATGTCTTTCCATGCGACAGGTGGACATGCGGTTAAGTATGCATGACGCGGGAGAGGAAGCATTTATCGGAAACACCGGTTATGCGGGAGACAGTGTGCTTGCCGTAACGGGATGCCGTTGCGCGGCGGTTTATGACGGACGCATTTTCTTTTCCGGAAATCCCCGCCTGCCGCATACGGTTCTGTATACGGCGCGGCGCAAGGATGGCGTTGTCGATGCCGGCTATATTGGTGCGGAAAGCTATTTCTGTGACGGAAGCGGCAAGGCTCCGGTATCGGCTCTGGTTGCATCGAGTGGCGGACTTTACGTATTCAAGGGCGATGCCGACGATGGGGCGTTTGCCTATCGGCACACGGGCAGTGACACGGGAGATGGCTTGCTTGCGCGAGTTTATCCGATTGCGGAGACTGTGGCGGGTGTAATGCGTGTGTCGTCGGCGCGGAATTTTGCGGGGCTTCCCGTATTTTTGTCCGATCGAGGGCTATACGGCTTTCGTGTGGGAACGGCGACCGGCGAGCGAACAGCCGTTTCGCTGGACACGCGGGTATCTTCTGCGTTTATAAGAAAGCCGTCTGAGATCACAATGGCGTCGGCTTGGGGGTATTTGCTTTTGACTGCAGGTGACGGAGAGGTTTTTCTTGCCGACAGCCGTGCGCTCGACGGAAAGGGTTATGCTTTTTACCGTATGAACGGTATCGGGATCTATCACGGCGACAGGTTCCGCTACGAATATTCGAAGTCATTACCCTCGGGATGCCGGTACGCTTTGTCTCCGAGGGGCGGCGAGACGGTGACGGCGGAAATTTATGAGGATGGTGAATACGCCTATACCGACGAGGACGGAGTCCGATATCTTGTAGAGGTACGCGGTGAGCGGATCGGCGGAAGGCTTTCGCCTGCAATGTTGTTCCGCGAGGTCGACGGACTTCTGTTTTTCCTGACAAAGGCCGGTGATCTTGGGTGCTTTTATACCGATAAGCGTGAAAAGGACGGAGTGATACCGGAAAAGTATTATCATTTTGACAGGCATCGTTATCGGTCGGCGGTGGCTTTGGCATCGGACGATTGCGGTGTTGCGCATCGGGAGAAGCAGAGTCTGCGCCGTTCTGCGGTCGTCACACTCTCGCGTTTTTACGGCGCGTTGTCAATATTTGAGCGAAGGAACAGAGACGGCTTTGTTTTGTGCGATACGCTATATGGCGGGGGAATGGATTTTGCGTCGTCTGATTTTGCAAACTTTCATTTTGCAAACGATCGGGAAGGCATTTTTGCACTTCGCACGATCGGCGGCGGATTCAAGGAGAAGCAGTATCTTCTTGAGAGCGAGGGGTATCTTGCTCATTTCGGACTGAACCGTCTTTCGTTCCGCTATACGATAGGAGGAAACGTGAAAAAATGAATGTACGGAAAATAACCGAGGATGAAATTCGGGAGAATAGCGTGGCATCGCTTTCCACACGCCCGAACGAGGGTACGGGGTATGGCAGAAAAGGTCTTTCTGCCGATGAGCTCAAGGCGGCGTTTGATGCGCTCGGGCGTTTGAATGCCATGCGGTATAATGAGCTTGTTGAGGCTTTGGAGAACGGTGAATATCAAACGGGGAATGATGCGGATGAAATCTTGCCCGAGGATATGGTCACCGAGGAGGATCTGGCACAGCTGCGCAGCGAGCTTTTGAAGACGCTGCGCGAGCATGCAAGTGAGGGGACTGCGCACAGAGGAATGACGGCGGTTACGGTCAGTGAGATGACGGCGAAAGAGGCGAAATCCTACGTGCGATTTGCAAACGGATCGATTCCAACGGCAGCCGCTGATGGGGATATATTGACGGTCAACACGGGAAATGATCTGGTCAGCGTGCGTTATGCAGGCGGGTGTGCAGAGGTGGAATCTAACGTAACGATCGGCAGCAATAGCGGCGTATATATCCCGATTGCCGTGGTTCCTGTTCTCGCCGGAAAGACCTATGCGTTTTACGTAAAGGAAAAAGTGGCGTGTACTGAGACGAATTACGATCTGGTGCTGTCACTGAGCGAAACCGAAACATCACTTTATGACCTTTTTGCGATATCGACCGAGCAGGACGTGGATACGAGATTCCCAATCATTATGCAGCCCGAAAGCAGTGATATGGCGGTGCTTTACTGGCATTTACGTGCGGGAGCTACGATTCATACCAAGCTTGTCCTCACGCCTTCGGTTTACACTTTGCAAAACGAAGGTGTCTACAAGATTGAGGACGGCGGCGAGAATAGCGTTTCGGCACTGTTTGGCCATGCATTCGGGCATAGAAACAAGGCATCCGGCTTTGCTTCGTTTGCCGCAGGGGAGAAAAACACGGCAAGTGGGATCTGTTCGTTTGCATCGGGCAGACGAACGGTAGCATCAGGCGACATGTCACATGCCGAGGGCATGGGATCGCAGGCAAAAGGAAAATATGCACATGCCGAAAATTGCTACACGGTCGCCGGAGGAAAATACAGTCATGCCGAGGGGCATAGCAGTCAGACTTATGCGAACGAAAGCGAAAATCTGTCGGCGAATTATTCACATGCCGAAGGCTATGGTAGCGTGACGATGGGGCACTATGCGCATGCCGAGGGCTATCAGTGCGATGCGACGTCAACGGCTTCGCACGCAGAGGGGCAGAATACGACGGCGAGCGGAAAATACAGTCATTCGCAGGGATTGAACACGACGGCATCGGGTTATGCTTCTCATGCCATGGGCAACGGTTCTTCGGCAACAGGCAGCTATGCCTTTGCAGGCGGCGTCGATACGTTAGCATATGGCGCAAACAGTATGGCATTCGGAAGCAACTGCGTTGCAAACGGGCGTTGTTCTTTTGTAAACGGAGCGTCTTCAAGCACAAAAGGCGCCGCTTCGTTTGCGATTGGCGATGCCTGCTCGGCAACCGGTGAATATTCCATGGCGGCGGGCAATGGCAGTACAGCACTCGGAAGCTACAGCGCGGCACGCGGCAAGGGGTGTCAGTCGACGGGTGCTCATAGCTTTACGCACGGCTTGAACCTGATTGCACCTATGGACAATCAGGTGGTGTTTGGCAGCTACAACGTTGAGGATGCAAATGCAGTCTTCCAGATCGGCGGCGGCACCGCCAATTCACGAAAGGATCTGTTTTCCGTGCGCAACAAGGGCGGTCTTGTGTCGATCTGTCTTGGAAACACCGAGATTACGGAGACGCAGTTGCAGGCATTGCTTTTGCTTATAAAAATGACTTCGTGAGTCTGAGAAAGAGAGGAAGAAAAATGGCAATTTTAAAAGAGATCAGGGAAGAAAACGGTGTGGTTACCCGTTATCATCGTATTCAGGACCTTCGCATACATACGGGTAACATGAAAAAGGCGGTTGTGACGGTTGCAAGCTACGTTGATGAGGCGGCACGTAAAAACGGCATTCCGTATACGGCAGCAGAAAACGTGTTTGCGTTGTCGGTGGGGGACGAGATCAATGATATGCCGATCCGTACCTGTCTTTATGCTGCATTGAAGGAAACCGAGCGTTTCGAGGGCGCGGTGGACGCATGACGGGCACTGTATTGACGGCGTTTGTCAGTGCCGCCGTGGGAAGCCTGTTTTCGGCGCTTGCAGCACTTGTGACGGCGGGCAAACGGATGGCAAAACGGCAGAAGGCGACCGAGGACGGGCTTCAGTGCCTTCTGCGTGCCGAGATCATCCGAACCTATGAAAAAAGCCGTGAGCGCGGCTATGCGCCACTTTACGCTAAGGAAGCGGCAAAGCGTGCGTACGCTTCCTATCACATGCTCGGCGGCAATGACGTTGCGACCGAGCTATATCATAAGATCCTCGAGATGGACGGTGCTCCGCACGAGGAAAGGAGAGGGGAATAGTATGGAAATGACACAGTATCCTTTGATCGTTGCGCTTTCGTGGCTCTTTTGTGAGGGGCTGAAGAGTCTGCGCGTGAAAACGGCTTGGCTGCCGCTTTGCGCTGCAGTGTTCGGAATGGGGCTTGCGATCGCCGCGCACTTCTTTTGTCCTATGCTTGTGGGGGATGCAGGGCTTCCTATGGCATGTATTGCGGGAGCTGTCAGCGGTCTTGCCGCTACGGGGGCAAACGAGGCGGTAAAGGAGCTGTTCGGGCAGGCGTATACCGCCGCCACAGAGACGGCAGAAGCTGCAAAGGCATCCGAAAACGGCGAAGAGAAGATATAAGTAAAAAAGCCGCGTATGTAAACTTCGGTTTACATACGCGGTGATTTTTTATGAGGTATGGGCGGGGGACTACGCAAGGATGAAAAAAGGGGAGCCTTGAGCGTTACAAGGGTCGCCGGAGACGTAAAACCATATGGGGATGCGCACGTTTTCACGCGTTCGTTGTTTCGACAATGGATTCGGCGATGGCAACGGGGAGATCCTGTGGCAGAACACCGAAGGTTGAATAGCGCAGAGAGAGGCGTTCGGCGGCTTTACCGTGGAGATAGGCGGCGATGGCAGCCGCTTCGGGGAGAGGCACGCCCTGTGCGGCGAAGGCGAGAATCGCACCTGCGAGGACGTCACCGCTTCCTGCTTTGGCGAGGGCGTCGTTGCCCGTTGTGTTGATGAAGGTTCTGCCGTCCTTTGCCATAATGACGGTTGCGGTTCCTTTGAGGAGTAGGTGGACGCCGCATTCATCGGCAAAGCTTCGTGCGGCGGCGTAACGGTCGCGGGCGATCTCGTCGAGCGACATGCCCGAAAGGCGCGAGAATTCTTTGGGGTGTGGTGTCAAGAGGACCTCGCGACGTGCCGTTTTCAGCATTTCCTTTGCGGCTGCACGATCCTCGGCGAGTGCGTTCAAGGCATCGGCGTCAAGGATCAGAGGACACCCATCGGTCGCGAGAAGCTTT
>JAZLAP010000296.1:0-3727 GCA_045613265.1 Eubacteriales bacterium
CTCCCTTTGCACAAGGGAGGCGAAATAGTAGCCACATCTGTGGCAGTAGGGCGAGTTTGCAAGTGTCAAATGTTTCAGTGGGCTTTCAGCCCCGCCAGTAACATGCCCTTATAGGGCTGAGCAAGCCACCGGCTTAGCCGGAGGTTTTGATTGCTTTTTAAATACTTTCAAACGCCGAAGAAGGGAGCGGGGGAAGCGTTTTCTTCCTCCGTATACTTTTTAACGCCTGCAAAATCTTTTTAACTTTTCTCGGAAAACAGTTGATTTTTTTACGGAAATATGCTAAAATAACCGTGTATGATTTTTGGAAGAAAAGGAAAAAACTATGAGTCACATCAGAAGCTTATTTGAACCCATTTTTGAATTTGGCGTGGACGGCAACTGGAAAATGCTCGTCATGTGGGTAATCGGCGCCGTACTGATTCTGCTTGCCATCAAAAAGCAGATGGAGCCCACACTCCTTTTGCCGATCGGCTTTGGCGCGATCCTGATGAATTTCCCACACAGTGGTATCGCAGAACCGCTTGAAACGCTCTATAACGCCGGCATTGCCAACGAGCTGTTTCCGTTGATCCTTTTTATCGGCATCGGCGCAATGATCGACTTCGGCCCGCTTCTCAACAATCCGAAGCTGATGATCTTCGGTGCTGCCGCCCAATTCGGCATCTTTTTCACGCTCTGCACGGCATCGATGTTCTTCCCCGACAAGGTTGCCGCTTCGATCTCGATCATCGGTGCCGCTGACGGCCCTACCTCGATCGTCGTTGCCAACACGCTTCTGGGCGGAACGCAATTTTCGGGCTATATCGGCGCGATCGCGGTCGCCGCTTACTCCTATATGGCACTCGTGCCGATCATTCAGCCGCCGGTGATCAAGCTTCTGACGACGAAAAAAGAGCGTCAGATCCGTATGACCTATAAGCAGAACAGTGTTTCCAAGACGACGAAGATCCTCTTCCCGATCCTTATTTCAATCGTTACCTGTGTGTTCGTTCCTGCGGCAGCATCGTTGATCGGCTTCCTTATGTTCGGTAACCTGATCCGCGAATGCGGCGTTCTTGACAACCTTTCGGAGACGGCGCAGAAGGTGCTGGCAAACCTCGTTACCATCTTCCTCGGTATCACGATCGCCTTCCAGATGAGCGCCGACAAGTTCCTGAACGGCTCGACGCTTCTGATCCTCGGTCTCGGTCTTATCGCCTTTATCGTGGATACGGCAGGCGGCGTGCTGTTTGCAAAGCTCTTCAACGTCATTCTTCGTATCTTCAAGAAGGAACCGATCAATCCGATGATCGGTGCGGCGGGTATTTCCGCATTCCCGATGTCGGGACGTATCGTGCATAAAATGGCACTCGAGGAGGACAGCTCGAACTTCCTTCTCATGCATTCGATCGGTGTCAACGTGTCGGGACAGATCGCCTCGGTGATCGCAGGCTCGCTCGTCCTCGGATTCTTTCTGTAAGGGGGTAACGTAACATGGAAAATTTTAATCCTGCAGGATTCATTGAGAATCTGAAATATATGGGTGTGGGCATGCTCGGCGTATTTATCATCGTCGGTGTCATTATTGCCGCAACCTACGCGATCGGCATGATCTCGAAAAGCAAATAAAAAGCACAGAGCGGCGGTGTAAAAACCGCCCTCTTTTCTATGAGCAATGGAGGATTATCGTGACACTAAACAAATATTTCGGTGACAAACGCTTTTACAGAACGGTAATGGCTGTTGCTGTGCCCATTATGATTCAGCAGGGATTGTCGCAATTCGTTTCGCTTCTCGACAATTTGATGGTCGGCAGACTTTCGACCGAGGCAATGTCCGGCGTTTCGATCGTGAATCAGTTTATGTTTATTTTTTTCCTGCTTGTCTTCGGCGGACTCGCGGCGGCAGGCATTTTTACCACGCAGTATCACGGGAACGGCGACAAAAAGGGAGAGATGCATACCTTTCGCTTTAAGCTTGTGATGGCGTTGCTTGTCAGCCTGCTCGGTATTGTCGTCTTTCTTTCATTCGATGACGAGCTGATCTCTCTCTTTCTGCATGAAAGTGACAGCACGGGTGATCTTGCACTGACAATGACGTATGCAAAGCAGTATATGCAGATCACGCTCTGCGGCATGATCCCGTATGCCTTTGCGCAGACCTACGCATTGACGCTGCGCGAAACCGAACAAGCGATCGTTCCCATGGTTTCGGGAATCGTGGCGATCTTGACGAACTTTATTCTGAATCTCCTTCTGATCTTCGGATTGTGCGGTCTTCCCGCGCTGGGTGTCGCGGGCGCCGCGATTGCTACTCTGGTCTCGCGTATCGTGGAGCTTGTTATCCTTGTTGCGTGGTCTCATACACACAAGGAAAAATGCGCGTTTTTGCAGGGGGCGTACCGTTCGATTTACATACCGAAGATACTGATCAGCAGGATCATTTTGCGCGGACTTCCGCTGATGCTGAACGAGTTTTTATGGTCGCTTGGCATGATCATGCGCAACCAATGCTGCTCAACGCGCGGACTGGATGCGGTCGCTGCACTCAATATGTCGGTCACGCTCACCGATTTCTTCAACGTGGTATATATCGCGCTCGGAAATGCAATCGCCATTATCGTTGGCAATCTGCTCGGTGCGGGCAGGATCGAGGAGGCACGCGATACCGATCGTAAGATGATCGTTTTTTCGGTGCTTTGCTCAACTGCCGCGGCGCTCGTGCTCGCAGCCGTTTCGCCTGTCTACCCGCTTCTTTATGATACGAGCGATTCCGTCCGCAGCCTTGCGACCTTTATGTTGATCGTTTCCGCCGTCATGACACCCTTCCATGCCTATTCGCATGCCGCTTTCTTTACGCTGCGATCGGGGGGGAAGGTCTTCATCACCTTCCTGTTCGACAGCGGCTTCATGTGGTGCGTGACGATGGTGCTTTCCTTCATTCTTGCTTACGCAACGCCGATCTCCATCTACCCTTTGTTTTTATTCTGCCACGGCATCGAGAGCTTGAAGGTGATCTTCGGTTATTTCTTTTTGCGCAGCGGCAGCTGGGCACAAAGATTGGTTGAAAGCGAGGATAAGCGAGGCGGGCTTGACGCATAGCCACTTGACAAAACGCGAAAAACATGCTATAATGCAGGTTGCAAGTAAGTGGGGGCGTCGCGCGGTATCACGCCGAAAGGTATTACCGTGAGGAAAGTCCGGGCTTCACAGAGCAGGGTAACGGATAACGTCCGCCGAGGGCGACCTCCGGGAAAGTGCAACAGAAATAAACCGCCGTTTTCGCGGCAAGGATGGAAAGGCGAGGTAAGAGCTCACCGGCATTGCAGGTAACTGCGTGCAAATGTAAACCCTATCCGAAGCAACACCGCTTGGGAGAGCCTTGTGCTACGGCTGCTCGTCGGAATCCCATAGGTGGCAGGAGCATTCGCTCCGAGCCTTTCGGAGACGGAAGGCAAAGATAGATGACGTCTGCGGCTTTTGCCGTACAGAACCCGGCTTACAAATTTACTTGCCACCCGAGGAAATCCTCGGGTGTTTTTTTGGTTAGGTAAAAACCACCTGCTAACCAGGTGGTTCAGTAGAGGCTTTTGCCGTTGAGCAACCCCGCCGCAGCGGTAGGCTCCCCTGTGTAAGGGGAGCTGTCAGCGAAGCTGACTGAGGGGTTGTTTGAGAGCATTTTTTACAATCCCTCCGTCACGGCAAGCCGTGCCACCTCCCTTTGCACAAGGGAGGCGAAATAGTAG
>JAZLAP010000297.1:0-2600 GCA_045613265.1 Eubacteriales bacterium
TTTCCGGGCATCCAGATGAATCTTGAGATTGTCCGAGATTTTTCAGAAAAAGCCTTGCTCGCCGCTTCCGCAAATGACGGTCACATTTTTCTCGTCGCGCAGAAGGATCCTGAGATTGACACCCCAAGCGGTTCGGATCTCTTCCGCGTGGGTACGGTTGCCGTGATCAAAAAGCTGGCAAAGAAGGAAGACGGTGTTACGTCCGTTCTTCTTGAAGGCATCTGCCGCGCACGGATCATCGAAACCGCTTTTGACGGTCCCTGTCCCATTGCCGTCATCAACTGCCGCATGTCGCGCCCAGTCAATGCCCCGACAGGTACGCAAAGAGCTACCATGAACGGCATTTTGCGTTATCTGAACGATTTCAAGGAAAACGGCGCTCCCGTTCCGGACGAAATGCTGAAGGCTGCGGGCGAGATCAAAAATCCGGGGCTGTTTGCCGATTTTATTGCATCCGCCTTTATTCTTGATTTTGCAGACAAACAAAAGGTGCTGGAGGCTTACACAATCGACCGCCGTCTCAACACGTTGCTCGATGCGATCGCTAACGAAGCCGACATCATTACCGCTGAAGCGCGCATTCATAAAAAGGTCAAGGAGCGCATGGACGATCATCAGAAGGAGTATTTTCTCCGTGAGCAAGCCAAAGCGATTCAAGAGGAGCTTGGAGAGGACAACGACGAGATTGATGAATATCGTCAAAAAATAGAGGCTGCTCCCTTTCCCGATGAAATCAAGAAAAAGCTTACAAAAGAACTGAATCGCCTTGAAAAGACACCGTTCGGCGCCGCTGAAAGCACGGTTCTTCGCAACTATCTTGACGTTTGCCTTGAGATTCCTCTCGGTACGTACACGAAAGAAACACTGGACATCAAGCGTGCCGAAAAGATTTTAAACGAGGATCATGACGGTCTTACAAAGGTCAAGGAGCGCATCCTTGAATACATCGCTGTCCGTTCTCTTTCTCCCGATATCAAAAACCAGATCCTCTGCCTGATCGGCCCTCCCGGTGTAGGCAAGACCTCGATCGCCTCCTCGATTGCGCGCGCACTTGGCAGAAAATACGTCCGCGTTTCGCTTGGCGGTATCCGTGACGAAGCAGATATTCGCGGTCACAGAAAAACCTATGTCGGCGCGATGCCGGGCAGAATCCTTGATGCCGTTTCGAACGCCGGTTCCATGAATCCGCTCATTGTTTTTGACGAAATCGACAAGCTCGCACGTGACAGCCGCGGCGACCCGTCCTCTGCTCTCCTCGAGGTGCTTGACCCCGAGCAAAACAAATTTTTCCGTGATCACTATGCGGAATTTCCCGTCGACCTTTCCGATTGCATGTTTATCGCCACAGCAAATGAATACGCCGGCATTCCCGAACCGCTCCTCGACCGCATGGAACTCATCGAGCTTGGCTCCTATTCACGCCGTGAAAAGATCGAGATTGCCGAACACCATCTGATTCCGAAGCAAATGAAGCGTCACGGACTTACAAAACGTCAGTTCACGCTTCTTCAGGACGGCTTGGAGACTTTGATCGACGGTTACACCCGCGAAGCCGGCGTTCGCAATCTCGAACGTGAGATCGCTTCTCTTTGTCGGAAAGCAGCACGCGATATTGCTTACGGCGAAAGAAAAAGCGTCAAAATCGATGCCGCACTGGTAAAGCAATATCTCGGGAAGGAAAAGAACCGCAAGGATAGCATTTCCGAAGAAGATCTCGTCGGCGTCGTCAACGGTCTTGCCTACACATCTGTCGGCGGCGACATGCTCCGTGTCGAAGTTGCCGTCATGGACGGAACGGGAAAACTTGAACTGACCGGCTCGCTCGGCAACGTCATGAAGGAGTCAGCTGAGATTGCCGTCAGCTATGTTCGCACCGTTGCCGAAAAATACGGTATCAGCAAAAGCTTTTACAAAGATAAGGATATCCACATTCATTTTCCCGAAGGTGCCATCCCCAAGGACGGTCCCTCCGCAGGTGTTACCATGACGACCGCGCTCGTCAGTGCGCTTTCCGGCATTCCTGTACGCCGCGACATTGCCATGACGGGTGAGGTATCGCTCCACGGCAGAGTGCTTCCGATTGGCGGATTAAAGGAAAAAACACTTGCCGCCTATACAGCAGGTGTAAAAACCGTTTTGATCCCCCGTGACAACGAGCGAGATCTCGACGAGATCGACAAAGATGCACGCGCAGGGCTGCAATTTATCCTTTGTGACACTGTGGAAGACAATCTTCGCGTAGCACTCGTCTCTGCCTCCTCGGATGATTTGCCGTCACAATCCTTTGTGCCGCCCGTTATTATCAAGGATGCTAACACAATTTCTGCAAAAGAAGTGAGAACCTAATGAAAATCAATCAAAACAACGCCACACTACGTTTGAGTGCCGGCAATATTGCGCAGTTTCCGCGCGAGCCTCTTCCGCAGATCGCCTTTTCGGGTCGATCGAATGTGGGAAAAAGTTCGCTCTTAAACACTCTTCTCGGGCGAAAAAAGCTTGCACGCGTAAGCGGTACACCGGGAAAAACCATTACGGTCAATTTTTACGATGTAGACCGAAAAATCTATCTCGTTGACCTTCCCGGTTACGGCTTTGCGCGT
>JAZLAP010000298.1:0-1937 GCA_045613265.1 Eubacteriales bacterium
GATTTGCGGCTTTCGGGGTATTTTGCGCTTTGTTTTTCGGCGAAAAGCGTGTTTTTGGCTCGTTTTTTGAAAAAATCATGAAAATCGCGGCATTCTATTGCAATAGAATGAACGGCGCAGAAAATAAAGAAAAATGGACAAATGTTACCTATATGATGATTACATAGAAAATGTTCAAATCTTTCTTTTCGAAAAGTCTGAAGCAGTGGAAATGCGTGCGTGGGCAGATGGGAACGCGGCAGGAGCGGCAGGGCAGGGAAGTAAATAAAGAAATATTTCGGAAAAAACCTGTGAAGGGCTTGTTTTTTCACGAAAAAGAGTGTATAATATATGATGCGAAACAAAATTTGAAAATACACAATCGGAGGAACATTATTATGTTAGTATCAGCAAAGGAAATGCTTGAAAAGGCAAAGGCGGGACATTACGCCGTCGGTCAGTTCAACATCAACAATCTGGAATGGACGAAGGCGATCCTGGAGACGGCGCAGGAGCTGAATTCTCCCGTTATTCTCGGTGTGTCCGAGGGCGCAGGCAAATATATGTGCGGCTATAAAACCATTGTCGGCATGGTAAACGGTATGCTTGAGGGACTGAAGATCACGGTTCCCGTGGCGCTTCATCTCGATCATGGCTCCTATGACGCCGCTATGGCTTGCATCGACGCAGGCTTCTCGTCTGTTATGTTCGACGGCTCGCATCTTCCGATCGACGAAAACATCGCAAAGACGCGTGAGCTTGTCGAGATCACCGGCAAGAAGGGAATCTCGCTTGAGGCAGAGGTTGGCGCGATCGGCGGCGAGGAGGACGGCGTTGTCGGTACCGGCGAATGCGCAGATCCCGACGAATGCAAGACGATCGCCGATCTCGGCGTTACCATGCTCGCGGCAGGCATCGGCAATATCCACGGCAAATACCCCGCAAACTGGGCAGGTCTTTCCTTCGATACGCTCGAAAAGATCTCGGACAAGGTTGGCGCGATGCCCCTCGTCCTCCACGGCGGTACGGGCATTCCCGACGACATGATCCGCCGCGCGATCGACCTCGGCGTTTCAAAGATCAACGTGAACACCGAATGCCAGCTCGTATTTGCCGAGGAGACTCGCAAGTACATCGAGGCAGGCAAGGATCTTTCGGGTAAGGGCTTCGACCCCCGCAAGCTCCTCGCGCCCGGCACCGCCGCCATCAAGGCAAAGGTGAAGGAGAAGATGGAGCTGTTCGGCTCGGTCAACAAGGCGTAAAAGTTACAATTATATATATATCACGATGGCGAAAGCCAACAAAAACCGCCCACTTCCGTGCGAAGTGGGCGGTTTTCTTCGTTTGGGGCGGTTTTCTCCCTTTTATCGGATTTCCTGTTCTAAATCAAGAAAAAGCGGTGACGCGAAAAACTCCTGTATCGTAATGTCGAGTCCGTCGCATATTTTTTTCACAGTGGAAACGGTGGTGCTGTTGTTTCTGCCGCTTACAATGTTGTTGAGCGTGGATTGCGTAATGCCGCAAACCGTGGAAAGCTTGTTCAGTGTCATCCCTTTACTTCTGCATAACTCTACGATCCTTCTGCGCGTTGCCTCACCGATATCCATCTTCATCCCTTTCTCCCATATAGTCTACTTATATTTTAACCTTTTTGAGTTGAAAAAGTTAACCCTTTTGGGTTGACAACCGGAAAAGCCTGTGTTATAATAGAGCTAAATTGTTTTTATTTGGAATTTTCGTCGCAAAGGAGAGACAATATGAAAAAACACTACACTCCACCCGAAATCGTGATCCTGCTCGTGAAGAACGAAGACATTTTGACAGGCTCGAACGATCTTGAAGACCTCGAAAACCCCTTTGAGCTGAAACTGGACTAAAAAAGGAGAATCATCATGAAAAAGACAAAGCTGCTTCTGTTTCTGTCGGCGATCCTTCTTGCGCTCGGACTCGTTGCCGCG
>JAZLAP010000299.1:0-3171 GCA_045613265.1 Eubacteriales bacterium
CGTCGAGGTTAAAGAGATATCTCCAAAAACGATGCAATCCAAGCTGCACGACGGTATTTTCTTTGCAGGTGAAATAATAGACGTAGATGCATACACAGGCGGATACAATTTACAAATTGCGTTTTCCACAGGATATCTTGCGGCAGAAAAAGCTGTCGCATTTCTGAAAGGATGAAAATAGTATGAACGATACACCCATTAAAATTGCACTCGACGGGCCGAGCGGTGCCGGTAAAAGCAGTCTTGCCAAGGCGGTCGCCAAGGAGCTTGGACTTGTTTACGTGGATACGGGTGCGCTCTATCGCACGATCGGGCTTTTCGTACTGAGGCGCAGTATCGATCCCAAGGATGCCGAGGCAGTTGAAGCGATTCTTCCTGACGTAAGGCTCCGTCTTACCTACCGCGACGGTAAACAGTGTATCCTGCTTGACGGTGAGGACGTAGGCGACAAGATCCGTACTCCCGAAATTTCCATGTATGCCTCGCACGTTTCTGCGATCCCCGCCGTACGCACCTTTTTATTGGATACGCAGAGGAACATTGCCAAAACGACCTCTGTGATCATGGACGGTCGTGACATCGGTACCGTTATTTTTCCCGATGCTGAAGTCAAGATTTTTTTGACGGCATCCCCCGAGGCGCGTGCAAAGCGTCGTTATCTGGAGCTGGCGGCGAAGGGTATTGCAACGACTTACGAGTCGGTTTTATCCGAAATGAAGGAGCGCGATGACAACGACCGCACCCGTGCGGTTGCACCTGCCGTTCCCGCAGCCGATGCTATTATGCTGGATAATTCGGATATGTCTCCCGAAGAGACGACTGCCGCCGCAATTACGATCATTAAAAAATGTCTGAAGAAAAGCTGATGAAGAAAAAAAGAAACGCCGACAGAGGCTCACGTCACTATCGCATACTTTACTTCTTCCTTGCCCGTGCTATTCGATTCCTGTTTCGTGTTCGTGCAACGGGCGTTGAGAATATACCGGAGCACGGCGGTGCAATTCTCTGCTCTAACCACATTGCGATCCGCGACGTCGTGCTTCTTGCCGTATCGATCGACCGTCAGCCACGCTTTCTGGCTAAAGCGGAGCTGTTCCGCGTGCCGCTTCTTTCCTCGTTGATCCGTGCGCTCGGTGCAATGCCGCTCGATCGCGGCGGCAAAGACGTCGGCGCCGTAAAGAAAGCAATCTCACTTGCAAAGGAAGGAAGCCTTGTGACCGTTTTCCCGCAGGGGCACCGTTACCCCGGTGTGAACCCTGCCGATACGCCGATCAAAAACGGAGCGGGAATGATCGCCTATCATGCAGGTGTTTCGATGATTCCCGTTTGCATCAAGGTAAAAAAACAGAAATACGGATTTCTTCGTCGCGTGGATGTTATCATCGGTAAAGCCATGACTCCCGAAGAGGTGGGCTTTCAAAACGGCGGTCGTGATGAATACCGCGCGGCATCAGAAGCGGTTTTTAACGCCATTTGCGCGCTTGGCGGTTACGAAAAAAGCGAGTCTGTGTTTTCACATGAAAATGAGGACGAACAATGAGTGTTACGATTGCAAAAAATGCAGGCTTCTGCTTTGGCGTTGAACGAGCGGCACGTGCAGTCGAGGAAGCATTACAATGCGGCGCACGCGTGTATACCTACGGCGAATTGATCCACAACCCCGTTTATATTCAGGATTTGAAGGATCGCGGCGTTTCGGTTCTTTCTTACGGCGAAGCGCTTCGCATTGCCAAGACGGCATCCGTGCCGACAAGGCTGATCATTCGCGCACACGGGATTCCGCTGTTTGAGGAAAATGGGTTGCGCTTGATCGAAACGGAAAATCAGAATTTTTCATTGATCGATATGACGTGTCCCTTCGTCAAGCGTATTCACGACTTTGCAGACAAAGAGACGGGCGACGATACGGTTACGTTTTTGCTTTGCACGGACGGTCACCCCGAAAGCATCGGTATTCTCAGTCACGTAAGAGGAGAAAAATATGCCGTTGCCGACTTGGCGGCGCTGGAGAGTGTTGCCACATCCTGTAAAAACACCAAAAAAACGGCAGTTTTGCTCTCTCAAACCACTGCTTCAAAAAATGAATTTAAAAAATGTGAAAAATTTTTCAAAAAACTCTTTACTAATTCGAAAATATTTGATACAATATGTAATGTTACGGATTCCAGACAGAGAGAAGCTGAGACGTTAGCAAAAAACGCGGACGTCATGTTGGTGATCGGCGGCAGAAGCAGTGCGAACACCCAAAAGCTTTATGATATTTGCCGCTTACATTGTGAAAAGACCTACCACGTGGAGTCGGTCAAGGATCTTGCGGCAGTCACGGAATTTGATGACACGCTTAATATCGGTATCACCGCGGGGGCATCGACACCTCTCGGTTTAATAAAGGAGATTTTAACACAATGGAAGAAATGAACTTTGCAGAAATGCTTGAGGAATCCCTCAAGACGTTACATACAGGAGAAGTCGTGAACGGTTACGTTACCGCTATTGATGATAAAGCAATTTATCTCGATCTTGGCGCAAAAGTGACCGGCGTTATCGAAAAAGAGCAGATCACCGACGATATGTCCGTGAAGCTCTCCGAGATGTTCAAGATCGGCGACGAGGTACGTGCCTTCGTTATCCGCGTTGACGACGGCAAGGGTGTTGCCACCCTTTCGAAGAAGCGCGTTGACGCTGATGCCGGCTGGGAAGTCATTGTTGGTATCAAGGAATCCGGCGAGATCATCGAGGCTCCCGTCGTTGAGGCCGTTAAGGGCGGCGTTCGCCTTCTCTATTCGGGCGCGAAGATCTTCGTTCCCGCTTCGCTCACCGATACTCCCAAGGATGCAGATCTTGCATCTCTTGTCGGTACTACCCAGCGTCTTGTGATCACAAAGCTTGACGAGCGCCGCAAGTCGGCAATCGGCTCGATCCGCGTCGTTGCCGCCGCAGAGCGTAAGGCTGCTCGTGAAGCCGCAAGAGCAGAGGCTCTCGCTCGCCTTGAGGTTGGCGCTACTGTAACGGGTACCGTCAGAAGCATGACCACCTACGGTGCGTTCGTCGATCTCGGAGGCATCGACGGTATGGTTCACAATACCGAGCTTTCCTGGAAGCGTATCAAGAATCCTTCCGAGGTCGTTTCGATCGGTCAGGAGATCGAGGTCACCGTTAAGGCGATCGACG
>JAZLAP010000300.1:0-2152 GCA_045613265.1 Eubacteriales bacterium
CTGTCGCTTTCGCTCTGCGGCATGATGTAGAAGGTGCCGGCCTCGCGATAGTATACGAAGCTGTTTTCACGGAGCAGACCGAGGTTATTCTGAAGCCAGTAGCCGCGACCGCGCAGGGTAGAGTAGTAGTTACGGCTGTCCGAGCCCTGCTTTCCGAGGAGACGGAGCCAGTCGTTATCGCGGATCTTTGCACCGTAGTAGGTCTTTCCGCCGTCCATCTTGATTTTCGTCGAATCGATTGCCTCTACGTGCAGACCGTGGATCTGCCACTCGACCTTGATCCAGATCTCGGTGCCTGCCATGTTTTCAACGTCGATCTCCTGTACGAGATCCTCGCTGATATACAGCACGCGGTCGGCAGCATCGACCTGTACGTTCGTTTCGTAGGAATAGCCCTTGTCAATGTCGTATTGCATTTTGTGCTTCTGTGCGTCAAATACCATCAGGGCTTCGCCATCGGTACGCGCCATTTCCATCATTTCGCCGTTGACGAGCAGATTGCGGATCGGGGGGTAGTTGCCGTCCTCGTCACAGAGAGAGGAGGGGAGCTGATAGGTGTAATAGTCGGTACCGCGGACTTCTACAAGCTCGTCGCTTGCAATGGGAACGGCGGAGGTAACGATAGTCTTGTCGGCACCTGCGCCCTTGATGACAATGCTGTAATTTTGCTTGCTCATGTTCTCTGCGGCAATGCGTGCCGTTTCGGATAATATGTAGTTGCCGGCGGCGAGCGTTATCGTTACGTTGATGTTGTCCTGCTCGCAAAGCTCCTGAGCGCGGAGAAAGGCTTCGTTTACGGTATAGGGCGAAGCCTCACTGCCGTCACCGCCGCCCTTTGCGTTTGCCGTTACGTAGAGCGTCAGCTTGTCGCGTTGCGAGATTGCAAGATTCTGCAGGGTGTTATAATCGGATTCCTGCAGCGCAAGAACGTTATTCTGAGGGGCAAAAACGGAGTCACTCACCGTTGCACCCGAGTGGGTGTCGATCATACCGAAGGCGTTGTAGAGGAAGAGCTTCACAGCGTTGATGGTCTGGCTTTCATCGACCGCAGAAATATAAAGGTTTCCTTCTGCATCTACCTCGCAGAGATAAGGCGATTTGTTTTCCGCGTTAAGTCTCCGCCCGATCACGATATGCTTGTAGGATGCGGAGCGGGAAAGCGCGAGATCGTAGCCGTAATGCGTCTCAAGCACCTCTTTCAGGTATTGTGCCGCGCCCGTTGAGGAGACGTAGTCTGCGATCGAGTAGGTCTCCGACGTACAGAGATTTTCACCGATCTTGAAGCTGTCAATGCTATAGTCCTTGACCGAATGGTGGCGCTTCGGGAACCAGATCGCCCCGTCTTCGTCTACGCAGGCGGTGAGCAGGAATTGTACGGCATCTTCGTAAGCATATGTGCTTCCCGCGAGAATGATCGGCTTCCCGCCGCTTATGGCAAGAAGAAAATCACCTGTGCGGAGCGAGATGTCCTTGACGTCTTCATAGGCATCACGCGACGTGTTGCCAAACAGAATTTCGTTTGTCTTTTCTTCTTTCATGTCGTGCAACATGGTAATCCTGACGCCCGTTTTGTCGGCATAGGATTTGACAAAGCTTTCCATGACGGCGGTGGTATCGTTGTCGAGACGGATGGGGAAGGTAATGGTGTATCCGGACAGTGTTGTGCTTTCAAATTTCACTGCATCCTTGGAACCGACGTAACTCGTCGCGCCGGGATTTTGGCAGGCAGCCAAAAGGAGAAGGGAGAATAGTGCAATAAAGAGGAAGGCTGTCAAACGTTTTTTCATTGGCTGGTACCTTTCTTGTGTAGCATTATACCTAAATTATAGCAGGTACGCGAAAAAAAGTCAACTTTTTGTGCAAAAAATGACACAAAAGTGGTGCAAAAATGATAAAAATGTCCAAAACAATCCTTGTATTTTCGAAAAACAGACAAAGCTCTTGCATTTTCTATGAAAACGAGGTATAATATGCTTAACACAATGTGTTATCTCGAATGCCGAACAAAAAGAGGAGAAGGTTATGACGACAGTGGTGCTCGTCCGTCACGGACAAAGCCTCGGCAATGCTTATTCCATGTTTCTCGGGCACACCGACCTCGGTCTTTCACCCGTGGGAAAGCAACAGGCGGAGGAGGTTGCCGCTTATCTTG
>JAZLAP010000301.1:0-11331 GCA_045613265.1 Eubacteriales bacterium
ATCGCGGTCGATCTTTATAAGGGCGTCGCCAGAAAGAACGCGAGCGACAAGCGGGTGACCGTCATTATGCGCGCTCTTTGCCTCGCCTTCGTCGCTATCTCCGTCATCCTTGCGATCCTGAACGAAAGGTTCCAAATCACCGCTATTGCCTACATGATGGGGCTTAGCTGGGGAACGCTCGCGGGCTGCTTTATCGGTCCGTTCGTGCTCGGCGTTCTTTGGAAAAGGGTTACGCGCTCTGCCGTCTGGACATCCATTGTTACCTCTCTCGTATTGACGGTTGCGCTGATCCTTGTGTTCGGTTACGACAAAAACGGTTGGGATACGTCGTTTGCCACCGCCATCAAGGACGGTGTTGCGACCTCTCCCCTGATCGGTGTGATCTGTATGGTTGCCTCTCTGACCGTCACGGTCGTTGTCAGCCTGTTTACGAAAAAGCCGAACGATAGCATCCTCTACGAAGCCTTTGACAAAAGCTTTGAGGGTGAAATCAAGTAAATAAAAATTGTGTTTCTGTTGAGGAGTGAAAAATAAATGATCTGGTCAAAGGAAGAAACCCTTTCAAGAAAAGAAATTGAGGCGCTGCAGCTGACACGCTTGCAGGAGACCGTAAAAAGAGTGTATGAAAGAGTCCCCGCTTACGCGAAGAAAATGGATGAGGCAAACGTAAAGCCCGAGGATATCCAAACGCTTGCCGACCTTGCAAAGCTTCCCTTCGTAACAAAGCAGGATACGCGCGACAACTACCCCTTCGGACTCTTTGCGGTAGAGAAGGATGAGCTTGTGCGCATCCATGCCTCCAGCGGTACGACGGGCAAGCCGACCGTGGTTGGATATACGCAGAAGGATCTTGATACCTGGACCGATTGCGTTTCGCGTATTGCCTGCATGGGCGGCGCAAGCTCCCGTGATATTGCGCAGATCTGCTTCGGCTACGGTATGTTTACCGGTGCGCTCGGACTGCATTACGGTCTCGAAAATATCGGCGCTGCGATCGTCCCTTCCTCTACGGGCAATTCGCAAAAGCAGATCATGTACATGCAGGATTTTGAGACCTCGCTTCTTGTCGCCACACCATCGTACGCACTTCGCTTGGCGGAGGTGGCACGCGAGATGGGGATCGATCCCGAAAAGGATCTGAAGGTCAAAATTGCCTTGGTGGGCAGTGAGCTGCTTACCGACGCGATGCGCGAGGAAATGCATAAATACTGGGGCAAGGATCTTCTGATCACCTCAAACTACGGAATGAGCGAATTGATGGGACCCGGCGTGTCGGGCGAATGTACCGAGCATTGCGGCATGCATATCAACGAGGACTATTTCATCCCCGAGATCATCGATCCGAAGACGGGTGAGGTCCTTCCTGCGGGAGAGCAGGGCGAGCTTGTTATCACTTGTATCAAAAAGGATGCGCTCCCGCTGATCCGCTATCGCACGAAGGATATTACGAGACTCTTTTACGAGCCGTGTAAATGCGGACGTACCTTCTGCCGTATGGAAAATCTGTCGGGCAGAAGCGACGACATGCTGAAGATCCGCGGTGTCAACGTTTTCCCAAGCCAGATTGAAGAGGTGATCCTGAGCGTTGCGGAGCTTGGCCCTCACTACGAGATCATTCTGGAGCGCGAGGGGTATCTTGACAAGCTGACTGTCAAGGTCGAGCTTGCACAAAGCACCGATTCCTTCTCGGTGCTTGAAAAAATCACTGCTGAGGTAAAAAACAAGCTGAAGGTGATCCTTGGACTGGATGCCAAGGTCATGCTCGAATCGCCCAATACCCTGCAAAGATTCGAGGGAAAAGCCAAAAGAGTAAAAGATTTAAGGAGTGTGTAACGTGTCTAACAAAACGATTATGCTCGGAAACGAGGCGATTGCAAGAGGTGCATTTGAGGCGGGTGTCAAGCTGTCGAGTGCTTATCCCGGAACACCCAGCACCGAGATCAGCGAATATCTCGCAAAATATGACGAGGTCTATACCGAATGGGCGCCCAACGAGAAGGTTGCGGCAGAGGTTGCGATCGGTGCATCCATATCGGGTGTCAGAAGCCTTGCCTGCATGAAGCACGTTGGTCTTAACGTGGCAAGCGATCCTCTCTATACCTTTTCTTACACCGGTGTCAACGGCGGCGCGGTGATTGTGGTTGCCGACGATCCCGGACTTGCAAGCTCCCAGAATGAGCAGGACACGCGTATGATCGCGCGCGCCGCTCACGTTCCGGTTTTGGAGCCTTCCGACAGCCAGGAAGCAAAGGATTTTGTGAAATTCGGCTATCAGCTCAGCGAGGAGTACGATACGCCGGTCATTTTGCGCACCACGACCAAGCTTGCGCATTCACAGAGCGCGGTCACGCTTTGCGACAGAGCTGAGGTTGCGGATAAGGAGTATGCCCGTGATCTTTCGAAATACGTTATGATGCCCGCCTCTGCGATCGGCAGACATCTTGCGGTTGAAGCGAGAGAGAAGCGCATGGCGAAGGATGCAAGAAGCTTCCCCATCAATAAAATGGAGATCAAGGATACGAGGATCGGCTTTATTACCTGCGGTATTGCCTATCAGTACGTTAAAGAGGTATGCCCCGATGCCAGCGTTCTGAAGCTCGGACTTGTCAATCCGATCTCGAAGGAGCTGATAGAGGAATTCATCGGCAAGGTCGAGACGGTTTACGTCTTTGAGGAATTGGAGCCGGTGATCGAGGAGCAGGTACGCGCGTGGGGCTTCTCCGTGAAGGGCAAGGAGCTGTTCACCCGTCAGGGCGAATACAGTGCCAACATGCTGCGCCGCGTTCTGTACGGTAAGGACGAAGCCGTCTTTACAAAGAAGGATGCGCCTGCACGTCCTCCGATCCTTTGTCCCGGATGCCCCCACAGAAGCGTATTCTCGGTACTGAATAAATTGAAGCTTCATGCGGCAGGCGATATCGGCTGCTATACTCTGGGTGCTGTTGCACCGCTCAGCGTGATCGATACGACGATCTGCATGGGCGCGAGCATTTCCTCTCTGCACGGCATGGAAAAGGGACGCGGAAAGGAATTTATCAAGAATTGGGTTGCCGTGATCGGTGACTCTACCTTCTTACATACGGGCATTAACTCGCTGATCAATATGGTATATAACAAAGCGACCGGAACGGTTATGATCCTCGACAACCGCACAACGGGCATGACCGGTCACCAGGAGCATGCCGCCACCGGTAAGACGTTGAAGGGCGAAGCAACCTATGCGATTGATCTTGCCGCGCTCTGTCGCGCCGTGGGTGTGGAGAACGTGATCGAGGTTAACGCGTTCGACGTCAAGCGCCTTGAGGAGATCCTGAAGGAAAGCGTCAACGGTGATACTCTGACGGTTATTATTACGAAGTCGCCCTGTGTGCTTCTGAAGGGACAGAAATTCCCGAATAAGTGCAGAGTTGATGCAGATGCCTGCAAAAAGTGCGGCGCCTGCATGAAGATCGGCTGTCCTGCCATGACACGTGGGGCAGACGGCAAGGTAAAGATCGATCCTACTATGTGTAACGGATGCGGACTTTGCCAAAACTACTGCAAATTCAATGCGATTCAAACGGTGGAGAGCTGATTATGACGAAGAATATTATGATTGTAGGCGTTGGCGGTCAGGGAACGCTCCTGACCAGCCGCATTATCGGTAAAGCCGCCATGGAAAACGGCTGTGACGTAAAGATCTCTGAGGTACACGGTATGGCGCAACGCGGCGGCAGTGTCGTGACCTTTGTGCGATTTGGCGACGAGGTGAACGAGCCTGTTGTTGAGGAAGGGCAGGCAGACGTCATCATTGCCTTTGAACGTCTTGAAGCACTGCGTTACGCGCATTTTCTCAAGAAGGACGGCGTTCTTGTGGTGAACGATTGCCGCATCGATCCGATGACGGTGGTGATCGGCGCAAAGACCTATCCCGAAAACATTCTTGAGGAGCTGCAAAAGGAATATACCGTGTATGCCTTTGACGCGCAGAAGATCGCTCTTGCACTGGGCAACAGTAAGGTGCTGAATTCGGTCGTTCTGGGCTATGCGGCGAGATTTATCGGCTTTGATAAGGATGCTTGGCTCAACACCGTTTCGGCAACTGTTCCCGCAAAAACGATCGAAATTAATCAAAAAGCCTTTCTGTCCGGATACGGATTTGAGGGCTGAAAGGAAAAACAATGATCTGGAATGAAACCAAGGAGTGCATGAGTCGCGATGAGATGACGGCTCTGCAGGGCGCAAGACTCGTAAAGCTTGTAGACTATATGTATCACAACGTGGAGTTTTACCGCAAGAAAATGCAAGCGGTCGGACTTATGCCGAACGATATTAAAACGATCGAGGATATTACAAAGCTTCCGTTTACTACGAAGGACGATCTCCGCGACAACTATCCCTTTGGTCTGTTTGCCGTTCCAAATTCAGAAATTGTAAGAATCCACGCCTCCAGCGGCACGACGGGAAAAGCAACCGTGGTCGGCTATACGAGACACGATCTCGACGTCTGGGCGGAATGCGTGGCAAGATGTATGACGATGGCGGGCGTAACGAAGAATGATGTCATCCAGGTCGCTTACGGCTACGGACTTTTCACCGGTGGTCTCGGCGCGCACGACGGTGCACAGAAGATCGGCGCGACGGTGGTTCCGATGAGCACCGGCAACTCGCAGAAGCTTACCACGATGATGGTCGATTTCGGCGCAACCGCCATTGCGTGTACGCCGTCTTACCTGCTCCATATCTCCGAGGTGCTTGCCGAAGGCGGACTTCTCGATAAGATCAAGCTGAAAACCGCGATCTGCGGTGCCGAGCCATGGACAGAGAAGATGCATAGGGAGATCGAGGAAAGACTGAATATCAAAGCGTTTGACATTTACGGTCTCAGTGAGGTGATGGGGCCCGGCGTTGCATGCGATTGCGAGTACCATAAGGGCCTTCACGTCTGCGAGGACCACTTTTACCCCGAGATTCTCAATTCCGCTACGCTTTCTCCCGTTGCCGACGGCGAGACCGGCGAGCTTGCCTTTACAACGCTTACCAAGGAAGGCATTCCGCTCATCCGCTACCGTACGAAGGATCTGACCAGCATAGATCGTAAGCCCTGTGATTGCGGCAGAACGAGCGCACGCATTTCGCGGTTTAAGGGGCGCGTGGACGATATGCTGATCATCCGCGGAGTCAACGTATTTCCGAGTCAGGTCGAAGCTGCCCTCGTCAACGTTGAAGAGGTCACACCGCATTACATGATGATTGTTGATCGCGTGAACAACCTCGATATTCTGGAGATTCAGGTGGAGCACGATCAGAAGTACTACACGGACGAGGTGCGTGTCATCGAGGCACTTACGAAGAAGATCGCACATGTGATCCAGCAGGCACTCGGTATCAACGCGAAAATTAAGATCGTGGAGCCGCAATCGTTGGTCAGAAGCCAAGGAAAGGCGGTCCATGTAATCGACAACCGCAAGTTATATTCATAATTTATGAAAATTTGAGGAGAAAAACTATTATGTTTGCAAAGCAGTTAACCGTTTTTATCGAAAACAGAGCGGGAAGACTTTCCGAGGTTTTGAGTGTGCTGAAGGAGAATGACGTAAACATTTTGTCACTCAGCCTTGCGGACACGACAGAATTCGGTCTGCTTCGGTTGATCGTAGACAATGCCGAAAAGGGCAAAGAAAAGCTTTCCGAAAAGGGATTTTCCTCTCTGCTTTCGGATGTTTCGATCATTCAGATCCCGCACAAGGCCGGCAGTCTGCAGGCACTCCTGAAGGTCATTGATGAGAATGGCATTAATATTGAATATATGTACGGACTTTCCATCGAATCCGACAAGGCGTACGTGGTTCTGAAGGCATCCGATATTGAAAAGCTGGATAAGATTCTGACCGATCACGCGATCCACACGCTCTCCTGCGAGGATCTTTCGAGGATCTGAATATTTGAGTGCAAAGAATTTAAACGTAAATAGGGGTTAACATGGGTTACAATCAGAAAATGTTCGGGCTTGGCAGCAAGCGATCGATCATCAGAGAAATTTTTGAGTACAGCAAGGCGCGCGCATGCGAGATCGGTGCGGAAAACGTATTCGATTTCAGTCTCGGTAATCCGAGTGTGCCGGCACCCGACGCAGTGAACGAAACGATAAGAAATCTGCTTGACACGCAGAATTCTGTGCTTTTGCACGGATATACCTCGGCGCAAGGAGACCTCGGTGTTCGTACGGCGATTGCCGACAGCATCAACGCACGGTTTCACGTTGGCATATCGCCTAATCTGATCTACATGACCTGTGGCGCCGCCGCTTCGCTTTCGATTTGCCTCCGTGCGCTGATGGAGGAAGGGAAGAACGAGGAATGTATCGTTTTTGCTCCCTTCTTTACCGAATACCGCGTCTTTATCGAAAATGCGGGGGGCAGGGTCGTGGTCAGCGAGCCGATGAAGTCCACCCTGCAGATCGACGTGGCGGATTTTGAAAGCAGGATCACGCCCTTGACCAAGGCGGTGATCGTGAATTCGCCGAACAATCCGAGCGGTGTCGTGTATTCCGAGGAGACGGTGCGTGCGCTTGCCGACGTCCTCAGGAAAAAGTCGGCAGAATACGGACATGCGATCTATCTGATCGCCGACGAGCCGTATCGCGAGCTTGTCTATTCCGACGTTACCGTTCCGTATCTCATGGATCATTACGATAATACGCTCGTCTGCTATTCCTACTCCAAATCGCTCTCTCTGCCGGGTGAAAGAATCGGATATATTGCCGTTTCTCCCAGGATGGAGGAATGCTCGAATATCTATCTTGCGGTTTGCGGTGCGGGCAGATCGCTCGGATACGTATGCGCACCGAGCCTGTTCCAGCACGTGATCGCACAGTGTATCAATGCTAAGGTCAACGTGGACGTATATAAGGAGAACCGCGATCTTCTTTATGACAATCTGACCGCATACGGCTATGAATGCGTAAAACCGGACGGCGCGTTTTATCTCTTCGTCAAGGCACTCGAGGAGGATGCTTACGCATTCTTCGAAAAGGCAAAGGCACATGAGATCCTCGTCGTTCCGTGTGACGACTTCGGACTTAAGGGCTACGTTCGTATCGCCTACTGTACCGACAAGGCGAGAGTCGTCGGCGCACTCCCCGCCTTCAAGGCGTTGGCAGACGAATATGCAAAGAAATAATGCAAAGAAGGAAGGATCGGTTTAAGTGCCGGTCTTTCCTTCTTTGCGATGATCGTTTATAGGCTCGAGAAATACCCCGATTTTTGCGTTATTTATTCTTCCGGCACCGCTTCCTTCAACCTGTGTATGGGAAGTATTTGAGAATTTTTTCTACGATATCTTGACAAATGTTAAAAAAAGTAGTACATTAATATATAATAATATATAATGGCGGTGTTGTAGGCATTTTGTCGGTTTTTATTGTCAAAAGCCTTCGCTACATATGAACAGAGGAACGTATCAATATAAGGAGATGAACAATGGACGTTTTCGTATCTTACTCCAGCAAGGATATTTCGATCGTGAAGAAGTTTTGCGAAAGGCTCAGGGATGAGAAGATTTCCTATTGGGTTGCGCATGAAAACGCAACGATCGGCGTACAGTATGCTACGTCGATCGTCAACGCCATACACGACGGTGACGTGTTTCTGATCTTCTTGTCATCTACATCTAACATTTCGGTTCACGTTGTCAATGAGGTCAACTCTGCGATCATGCGAAACAAGCCTATCATTCCGATCATGATCGGTGAGGTGGCGCTTTCACCGTCGATGGAATACTATCTTTCCAGCAACCATATGGTGCAGTTTGAGGATACCGATGTGTTTTACAGAAAGATTGTGCAAAGGGTGCGCCAGGTTGTTTGCAAGGATGCTTGTGCGAATGAAGAAAACACCTTTTCTATCGGTGAAGCACAGCCTGACAGCATTGTGGATCTTTTGAGAAGAGCAAGACTTGGTGATGGCGATGCGTATTTCGAGCTCGGGAATATTTACAAAAGCGGTAACGAAGAGGTCGAAAAGGACCTGAAAAAAGCCGCCGAGTATTACTTCGAGGCATCGAAGCTGGGAGATGCCAGAGCACAGTGCAACCTTGCATGGTGCTATGAGGTTGGCGACGGCATTGAGCAAAACTGGGAGAACGCATTCTATTGGTACGGCGAGTCTGCCGCAAACGGATTCGCACTCGGACAGTATAGCCTTGGTTGGATGTACGAAAACGGCGTGTTCGTTCCGCGTAATATGAGCGAGGCGGTAAAGTGGTATTTAGAAGCAGCAAAGAACGGACATGATATATCACAGTATAAAATCGGCTGTGCGTATATGACGGGCGAGCAGCTTTCACAGGATTATCGCGAAGCAAATCATTGGTTGATGCTGGCAAGTGACCAAGGAAACGTATTTGCACAATATGTTTTTGCCGAAAACTGCTATTTCGGAAGAGGCTGCGAAAAGGATATCATTAAAGCAAAGAACATGTGGTTGCTTTCCTCGGAGCTTGGATACGTGAAATCCTACGATGCCCTCGAAAAGTATTTTGATATATTTTACAATGCCAGCAAAAAAACCTTTGATTGCTGAAGAGGAGAATACGGTTTATGTTACTGAAAAATTGCTGCGTTGAAAACGGCGAAGCACTTGTTGATATACGGGTCGCAAACGGAAGCATTGCGGATATTCGCGATCATATTGAGGGAAAAGCGGGTGAGGAGGTGTTGGATCTTGCGGGAAAGCTTGTGCTCCCGCCCTTTGTAGAGAGCCATATTCATCTAGATACCGCGTATTCCGCAAGGAACAATTCCGAGGCACAGCACGGCAGCTTGTTTGACGGAATATCAAACTGGGCAGAGATCAAAAACGGTCTTCCCGAAGAGGCGATCTATCGGAATGCATACGATGCCGTTATGGAAGAAGTCAAGCGCGGTGTGCAGAGCATTCGAACGCACGTGGATATTACCTCTGACAGGCTGCAAACGGTCAGTGCAATCTCTCAACTGAAAAAAGACCTAAAGGATACGGTGGATATTCAGATCATCGCATTCCCCCAGGATGGTCTGATGAGTTGCGAGGGTGCCATGGACAGGCTCCGCGCCGCCATCGATATGGGCGTTGATGGCTTGGGGGCAATCCCGCATTTTGAGTATACACACGAATACGCGGTCGAATCGCTCAATTATATTATGAAGCTCGCCGCCGAAAAGGGACTTTTGGTCGACGTTCACTGTGATGAGACCGATGACGATTCCTCAAGAGGTCTTGAGACGCTTGTGGCAAGAGCCATCGAGTATTCTTTGTTTGACCGTGTAACCGCCAGTCACACGACGGCAATGCATTCCTACTCGGATGCCTACGTTGGCAGAAAAATACAGCATATACAGAAAAGCAGGATCAATTTTGTCGCAAATCCATTGGTAAACGCTTGTCTGCAAGGGCGGTTCGACAGTTATCCTAAGCGGCGCGGCTTAACGCGCGTAAAGGAATTGACCGATGCGGAGCTCAACGTTTCCTTCGGTCATGATGATATCATGGATCCGTGGTACGTAATGGGGAACGGAAATCTGATGGATGTTACCTTGATGGGGCTTCATCTTTCGCATATGGTTAACCGTAACGATGTCATGAACAGCTATAAATTCATTACCTATAACGGCGCGAAAACCCTGAATATGTCAACGTCTTACGGTATTAAAGTGGGAAATCCCGCCAATATGATCGTGCTCGATGCTGAGAATTTCTTTGATGCTATGGTGAACCGATCGGTGGTGTTGTATTCGATCCGAAACGGAAGGACGATTGCGTCTGCGCGTCCTGCCGAATGCAGGATCAATCTTTAAAATGATGACAAAGCCAATCGACGTTATCATTGATTCGGATGCTTCAAATTCTGCTGATGATCAAATTGCGATTGCGTATGCGCTACTGTCGACGGACAAAATCAACGTAAAGGGAATTTGTGCGTCGCCTTACGTGAATGAAAATGCTACGACACCGCAGGACGGAATGCAGAAAGCGTACGCATGCATTAAGGAGCTGCTTGACCTTATGGGTGCGAGTGAGGATGTTCCTCTTTTTAATGGAAGCTCGTCTTTTCTGCAATCGGCATTTGTGCCGCAACGCTCGGAAGCGGCGGATTTTATGATTCGTGCATGCGAGGGGTATAGCGAGGAAAACAGGCTATGCATCTTGATGCTCGGAGCGGCGACGAACGTCGCCTCTGCAATCTGTCTTGCGCCGTGGATCTTAAATAAAATTCGGATCGTTCGTCTCGGTGGGCACGTTTTTTCGCATCCATATAACCGCGAGTATAATATGATGCAGGATATTGTGGCGGAGCAGTTTGTATTCCGAGCCGCCCTGCCGTTGGTCCAGATTCCGTGCGAGGGGGTTAGCAATCTGTTGCTGATCACCAAGGACGAAATCGAAAGAATGCTGTCGACGGGCGCGAGCCGCATAGCAAGCTATCTTTTTTGGGGTGTTGCCAAGCATATGTCGAAGCGCGTGCCGTGTTCCCACAGCTGGAGCTTTCCGATCTGGGATCTTGCTGCCGTTGCGTTTCTTTGCAACCGTAACGCTGCATTTATGGACAGCTATGAAACCGACCGTCCCGACATCGGGGTGGACGGAAAATATGTTTTTGGGCAAAATCCGTTTCGGGAGACCTGCGTTTACAAAATCAGAAGAGATGCGATTATGAACGATCTGTTTGAAAAAATATTTTGAACAAGGAGAAGTAAGCCATGAACAACAGCGAGTACACGAAGGAGCAGGAGGTGCGCGATATTTCGGCGTTGGCAGATCAAATTCAAGCCTACGCGCTCAATATTTACGGAAAATATGATCTCGATAAGTCAATGCTTTGGATGACCGAGGAGTTCGGCGAAGTGATCTCTGCGATAAGAAAGAACAAAAGCAAGGACGATATTTGTGGCGAGATCGGCGACTTGACCGCGTGGATCCTTTGCCTATGCAATATACTGGAAATCGACTTCAGCGAAGCGATCGCGTCTACCTTTAATAAAGAATTGAAAAGGCAGCTGAACAAGTATGGAAAATTTAAATACTGGAAAGACGAGCAATAAGAGAATCAGGATCGGCTTACCGAAGGGAAGCTTCCTTTCCTATTCTTCACAGATCGTTTTGAAGCTTTTGGGCGAACAAACCGTTCCGAAGAAGTTATCTTATCGCAATGATCGTTATGAGATTCATTTCGCTAAGCTGAGAGACATTCCGCTTTTGATTGAAAAGGGAATCCTTGACGTTGGCATCAGCTGTGATGAATGGTTTGCCGAAACCGGTGCGCCTGTTGATGTTGTCAAGGATCTTGATCTTTGCCACACCAAGGTCAACTTGA
>JAZLAP010000302.1:0-4762 GCA_045613265.1 Eubacteriales bacterium
TCTGCTACAGTACCGTGTCGATGCCGGGCTCATGTCGCAGGAGACGGCTGACGAGCTCCACGCGAAGTATCCCCGCTACATCCCGATGATGAAGCCTACCACCGACAATTTGCAGAGCACGGGCTCGGTACGCGGGAAATCCTCGGTCGAGGTCGTCAACAATATCAGACGCGCAAAGGGCGGCGACCATCTCGTCAGTGATCCGATCGCCACCTATTGCAACATGGTGATTCAGACGGTCAAGGCGGCACAGGTCAACGATCTGATGCGCGAGCTCTACAGAACGGCTGACGATAAGCACGTCATCACCGACGCAAAGCTTAAGGAGATCGGCGAGGAGATGGACAACGTCGCAGAGGCGTACATCAACGATCCCGACTCCAACCCCGACGCATTCGGCATCCTCAACGCTCTTACGGTCAAGGCAAGCGAGGGTCTTACCAACTCGGTCTACTTCTACGAGAACGGCGAGCGCAAGGCAATGAAGGTATCGAAGGACATCTTCACAGGCTTGCAGGGCGCGAACAAGAGCGGATACAACTTCACGGCAGGATGGATGTTCGAGGGCATGGCGGGGGTCAACAGCGCATACAAGCGATTGATCACATCCATGAACCCTTTCTTCTCTCCGAAGAACATGGTCCGAGACTTCATGGACGGACTTCTCCACTCGCGCTTTAAGCTGCGCGAATTCCTGATTGAGTACGTTCGCGTCGGAAAGGACATGGCTGCAGGCAAGATCGTGAACGATCCGCTTTGGTCAGAATTCATTGCCAACGGCGGTCTGCAGTCTTCGCTCTTTGACCGACAGGACGCAAGGCTCTCTAAGCGCTCGAAGCGCACAGGGCTCGAATCGAATGACGCAAGCCTCGTCGGAAAGACGATGCAGACGGTCGAGAACTTCAACGTGCTGATTGAGGCACTTCCCCGATTCACCGAGTATAAGCTCACGAGGAACAACGGAGGCTCGGTCGCAGAGGCGATCAACAACTCCGCTGAGGTCACTACCAACTTTGCAAGAGCGGGCGTCGCGGGAGGATTCCTCAACAAGACGATCATGCCGTTCCTAAACCCCTCGATCCAAGGCTTCTCGAAGCCGATCCGAAACGTCATCGAGAACGCAACGCCGCGAGGCCTCATTTCCCTTCTCATTCGCGCAGCTATGCTCGGCGTCGTTCCGATCATTCTCAACAACCTGCTCTACGGTGACGACGAGGATTACGATGTGCTTGAGGATTCGACCAAGGAGAACAACTTCGTCATCAAGATGGGAGACTCGTGGCTGAAGATCCCTCGCGGCAGAGTGGTATCGGTGGTGTCGGGAATCTTTAACCGCAGCTACAATCAGATGACGGGGCGCTACGTCGATTGGAAGGACTACCTCGACAACGTCAAGAGTCAGGCAACCCCGATCGACTCGATCACGCGCACCATCTTCTCCCCCTTCAAGGACGTCTCGACCAACACCACGTGGTACGGCGGCACGATCGAGAACGAATCGATGCAGAATCTCGCGCCCGAGGACAGATACGACGAGTACACGTCTTCCCTTGCGATCGCTATCGGCAAGGTGACCGGCAAGGCGTTTGACGTCTCCCCGAAGAAGGTGCACTATCTGCTCGATCAGTATTCGGGTATCATCGGCGATCTCGTTCTTCCGATCACCTCTACCGCATCGAAGAGCAACCCGCTCGTATCCAACTTCGCGGTCGACGTTACGCAGAACACCAACCTCTCCGACCGCTTCTACAAGCTCTACAACGAATCGCTCTACGCTAAGAACCGCGGCGACGAGGATGCCTACTACCTCAACAAGCGTCTCGGCGAGACCAAGCAGCAGATCTCCGACCTCTACAAGCAGATCAAGGAGATCAACACGAGCGGTCTCTCTAAGGCAGAAAAACGCGAGCAGACGGCAATCCTCCGCGCGACCATCAACCAACTGTACAAGACGGCGATCGCCGACGCAGGGATGTATTCCAAAGCCGTAGAGGCGGTGTCGGGCATTCCGAGCGCATACAAGGTGGTGAAGGTCACAAGCACGAACGCAAAGAAGCTCGGTGCGGAGAAGGATAGCATCGGTAAATACGCGCTGACCTATAGCGATCAGGTGGTCCGCTTCTTTGACGATGCGGCGTCGGCTGAGGAGTACAAGACCTCGGTCGCGCGAAAGACCACATACGCTGAGGCAAACCGCCTCGTCTACGGCGCGCAGTACGCTATGAATCAGTACAGCACGCAGCTCGGAGAAAAGGCAGAGACGATCGCAAGGCTCGGCGTGGACGCAGAGACCTTCTACGGATTCTACATGACCACTCGATACTACTCGGGAAGCGACAAGAAGAAGCAGATCGAGAAGTATTGCAAAGCGGAAGGGCTCAGCAAGGAAATGACTAACGTGCTCCTGTATTTTGCAGGATTTAAATCTTACAGAGAGGAGGTACAATCTATAGCAAAGCGCAACGGCTTTTCAAAATCCGAAATCGAAGACCTCTAAAATTCATAACTATGAAGGAGTAACCACACACGGCTATGCGTAACGTCGTAGTCAAAATCAGCGCACTCACAAAATCGGAATTGGAAAGCATCCGCTCAGAGGCAAACTTCACCTCCGAGCAAAACCGCATGTACGATCTGCTGAACTTGGACGTCCACACCGACGCGGGGATCATGCTCGCTATGGGCTTATCCCCTCGCCGATACTACAAGATCAAGAAGATCGTCTGCGACAAAACCGACAGAATCGCGCAAGAAAAGGGTCTCAAAAGCGCGATAAATTAGGCACAAACTGATAACGCCCTCCCCGACAAAATGTTGTACCATTAAGGTGCAGGTGAAAGCCTGACAACATTTTGAAAGGGAGGGTATTTTTTATGGAGATGAACTTCGCATCTAAGGGTGTTGCAGGGTCGGGACTCGGTCTCGGCATTGCGGGAACGGCGCTCGGACTTCTGAACGGCAACGGCGGTCTGCTTGGCGGACTGTTCGGCGGCAACTGTGCTTGCTCGGACAACATGCCCGTCAACCGCTACGAGCTGAATCAGCAGAACGAGATCACCAACAAGGACATGGAGATCGCGTACCTCAAGGGCAGAGACGCGGCTAAGACCGACTCTCTCGAGCTCTACAAGTACGTTGACGGTCGTTTCCGCGTGATCGAGGGTCAGATCGCTCAGCAGGCCGTTGTGAACGCGCAGATCACCGGCAATCTGTCCTGCATGCAGGCACAGTTCGCGGCTCTTAACGGTCTCACCAAGACGGTCATCCCGATCACCAACGTTTGCCCCGAGCCTATGGCTAAGTACAACTCGTGGACGGCTCCCACCGCCGACGCGGGGACCGGCGCGTAAACCGAGGTGAAGCCGGTGGGGGATCACTCCCCCATCGGCCCTTGAATAATCAGGAGGTGCTTACATGGTAACGAAGGATCAAATCAAGCGTGGGCTTTCTCGATACGTTGACGCGGAGATCGTGCCGCGTCTTCCCGGCGGAAGCGTGAAGAAGGTTATCATCGGGACTGCGCTGTCTCTTTTCATGGGTAACATTGAAAAGAACATCGACCAACTTTCCGACCATCCCCTCATCAAGACGCTCGGCCTGATCGACGAGAGCGGCCGCTACGATATAGACAGACTTGCGGAAGAGGTGAAGCGGAACATGTCAGACGAAGGGATGAAGTTCTGCATCGACGTACTCGGTATGCACGTCGGTGAAATGACCTTCCACCGCTCTGACGTTGACTCTCTGCGCAACCACATCAATTCTTAAGGAGGTCACCAAATGGCAACGTGGAAAGAGGAACTTTGCGACCAACTATCGGAAGAGCTTGATGGCGTGGAAAACTACGCCCATCTATCCAAGCTCGCCGCCGAGGACGGTCATCACGACGTAGCACGCTTCCTCGGCGTAATCGCTCACGAGGAAATGACGCATGCCGAATACCTCAAGATGGCACTTGAGGGTATGGGTCTTTACAGTGAAGAGCGCCGCCGCGAAATGAAACCCAAGTGGGAGCACGCACGCGCAGCTCTTTTATCATAAATCAAGGCCGCTACTTTCGTAGCGGTCTTTCGTTTTTCTCGTCTTTATGAACATTTTGTGAATCGCTTGACGACATTGTATGCGTGTGTTATCGTAAATTTGTACAAGGATATATTAAATTTGTCCAAAAACAAAAAAAGAAAAGGAGAAACAGCTATGGCAAAGAACCCCTATCAGACCAACAAGGGCGGCGTGATCAAGGCACCGACGTCTCCCTCCGCAGGCGACCCCAAGGCAACGTCTATCAGCGGAAGCGATCTCCGCGCACCGAAGGGCAGAAAGTGAGGATTTGACGCATGGATGGGCACGTAGAACAGCAGAACATCGAGTCGGTCGAGGAGCAGATTGACGAAATCGAGGTAGACACCGCCGATGAAGAGGCAGAAGCGGAGAGCATCGGAAGCCTTTATGAGGATGACGAAGCAGAATCCGATGAGGATGATGCAGAAGAATCCGAAGATGAAGACCCCGGCGACACAGACGAAGGTGAAGACGATGAGGAATCGGAAGCGGCTGTAGAAGCCGAGACTGAGCCCGAGGAAGCGCCCGAGCCTGTCGAGTCGGACGAAGCACGAAGAAACCGCCGCCTTGCTGCTGAGTTTTTGAAGCTTGCAAAGTCTCGCGGGTATAAGACCGTTGAGGAGATGCTTGCCGACGAGACGGGCACTTCTGAGAGCGAGATTGAAAGCCGCGTATCGTCGAAGGAAATAAGTCGGAGGCC
>JAZLAP010000303.1:0-1734 GCA_045613265.1 Eubacteriales bacterium
TCACGGCAAGCCGTGCCACCTCCCTTTGCACAAGGGAGGCGAAATAGTAGCCACATCTGTGGCAGTAGGGCGAGTTTGCAAGTGTCAAATGTTTCAGTGGGCTTTCAGCCCCGCCAGTAACATGCCCTTATAGGGCTGAGCGAGCCACCGGCTTAGCCGGTGGTTATGACTCTTTGCCCAAAATTCACAAGCTTTTTTGCTTTGCCTGTTGCTTTTTTGGAAAAGGTGTGCTATAATGTATCTGTCGTACAATATTCTGTACGCGAAAGAAAGGATAGACATGGACAGTAGTAGTATACGGTGGATGCTGATGTCACCGGCCGCGGCAACGGTAAGTGCCGCAGAGGAGAACGGCAATATATGGTGGATGCTGGTTTTACAGCTCGTCCTCATTGCGCTCAACGCAATATTTGCGTGTGCGGAGATTGCCGTTATCAGTACAAGTGACGCGAAGCTGGAAAGGCTCGCGGAGGATGGCAACAAAAAGGCAAAGAAGCTGTTGAAGCTGAAGGGCGACCCTGCTCGCTTCCTGGCAACGATCCAGGTTGCGATCACGCTTTCGGGATTTCTCGGCAGTGCATTTGCGGCTGACAACTTTTCGGGAAGGATCGTCCGCTTTTTGGTTTCGCTTGGCGTCACGGTTCCTGCCGCAACGCTGAACACGGTTGCCGTCATTGTCATCACCCTTATTCTCTCGTTTTTCACCCTTGTTTTCGGCGAGCTGGTTCCCAAACGGATCGCCATGCGCAAGGCGGAAACGCTCGGTCTCAAGATGGTGGGCGCGATCTCTGTGATCGCAACGCTGTTTGCACCGCTTGTGTTCCTGCTGACTGCTGCAACGAACGGCGTTCTGCGCCTCTTCGGTATCAACCCGAATGAAGCGGATAACGACGTCAGCGAGGAAGACATTCAGATTCTTGTCGAGGCAGGCAGTAAGACCGGTGCGATCGACGTCGAAGAAAAGAATATGATACATAATATCTTTGAATTCGATGATCTCACCGCAATGGACGTTGCCACACACAGAACCGAGGTTTCGCTTCTGTGGCTTGAGGAATCCGAGGATGAATGGGACGAGAAGATCCGTTCCTCGAATCACGGTGTATACCCCATCTGTGACGAAACGGTCGATCGGGTTGTCGGTACTCTGAATGCCAGAGACTATTATAAGCTCGGCACGAAGGACCGCAAAACGGTGATGGACAACATTGTTAAGACTCCGTACTTTGTCCCTGAAAACGTCAAGGCAGACGTTTTGTTTAAAAATATGAAGCAGACGCGCAATCTCTTCGCCGTTGTTCTTGACGAATACGGCGGTATGTCGGGCATCGTAACGATGAACGACCTGATCGGTGCCTTGATCGGCGATATTGATGCCGAGGCGGAAGCCGCAGTAGAGGAAGAGGATATCATCGAGATCGAGCTTGACGGGAAAAAGGCATACCGTATCAAGGGCTCGGCATCGCTTGAAGAGGTGGCAAAGCTGCTTGGAATCGCTGACGTCGAGGAGATGGATTGCGATACCTTCGGCGGATTTATCTTCGGCAAGCTCGGTTCTGTTCCCGACGACGGCAGTCAGCCCGAGATCACGATCGACAATCTGACCGTTCGCGTGGACGGCATTGACGATCACCAGATCACGACCGCCACGGTGACGGTCGAGGAGACCGAAGAAAAGCAAGAGGAATGATTCGCCTTGCCGGTCATTCTTTCGCGGTCGGATCGGTCTAAAGA
>JAZLAP010000304.1:0-6087 GCA_045613265.1 Eubacteriales bacterium
TTTTCCGGGTATCCGCTCGATCTATACGGCGGATCACGCAAAGATCGACGCACTCGTCGCCGAGGGCTATAAGGTCGAATACGGCGCCGTAATGGGCGTTTCGTCGCTTGACGGCAGTACGGAGCGTTACTCCTCGCGCGAGATGACCGTCACGTATACGAAAGGCGAGGGCTATACTGCCCAAAATGCGAACGCCGCCGCCGTCTGCGTTTACAGCAGCGACGCCAATGTCACCTATGACACGGAGAAATACGTCAAAACGGTCGGAGACAGTTATACCTTTGCCTATACGACGACGTTTAAGGCAGAGAACGAAAGCAAACAGACGTACCTTTTCGGTTTCGCTTACGTCGGATTTGTTTCCGTTACTGCCCCCGGCGAAGAAACGCCAACCATTACCTATGTGTATGCGGAGGGCGATACCTTCGGCCTGGAGAACGCCGCTTACGGTAAAACAACGAGCCTTTATGAGATCTCGGATTACTTCTGCAACGAGTATGACGAAGATGCTTCGGTGAAAGAAAGTTGCCGTGCTTCGCAGTCGGTTCGCCGTGTGCTTCGCCTTTGCAGTAACGACGCCTTTTCCGTTACCTATACCGAAGGAAAGGCTCTTAATAATACCGCAACGACGGTGACGGCAGAGAACATGCGCGGCGGCATTTACGCCGTTTATATGGCGCGAACCTTTACTTCGGGACAAAACGAGGTTAAGATCAAGGTGAACGGTGACCGCGAATTTTCCGATTACGTTATTGGCCTTTCCACTCCGAACGGTGCGTCCGACCCGCGTCTTGCGGCAACTGCCGTTGCGAACGACGGCGAGACCTATACGCACGTGATGTTCGTCGTTCTCGATGAGGGCGACAACACGCTTTCTCTCACCTTTAATGGATCGAATTTTGCGCTCTACGGTATGGAACTTCGTTTCGCTATGGATTTCCGCGAGGAAACGGATACTGTACGCTATAACAAGGTATTGCTGAAAAGCGGTTCGTTGAGCACCGAGACCTTATCGGTAAAGGAAAGCGGCGTTTATGATATTTACGCTGTTTCCTGCTCTGTCGTGCAGGCAACGGTCGGTGTATCGGTAACGACAAGCAGTGGGGTAGCCACCTCTTACGATATATATTCTCACGCCGCAAACGGATGGAACAACTACCGTGAAGGCAATCTTAACAATGAAAAAAACAATGTGTACTTTTCGTCAAACGGTATGTCGTACCACTATGCAAAGATCGCTTCGTCGGTCTTGCTTGAAGCGGGTGATAACACGCTTACGCTTTCGCAATCGGGAGCAAACAATACGGGATTTAACTATTCCGCTTTGATTGCTGTGAGAAAGACTTGTACCGTTTCCTTCGTCGGCATTGACGGATCGCTGATTTCTCGGCAGGAAGTTCCCTTTGGAGAAGATGCTGTGACACCTACAACCGACATCGGCGGTGATTATACCACGATCGGTTGGGAGGACGCTTATAAGAATGTGATCGACGATACGACGGTCAGGGGCATCTACCGCGCCAACACCGATCGCTTCTCTTTTACTCCCGGCGGAGAAAACATTTCGTCGGACGTCAGCGTCACGGACGGAAGTTATGTGCTTCCCAAGAATAAAACCATTACCTTGACGATCCCTTACGGAGCGGCGGGCGTTTATGCTGTTCGCTTTACGGGAACGACGCCGAGTACCACTCCCAAGGTGAGGCTTAACGTAAATAACACAAGCATTGAAAATTCACCATGGGCAAGTGTTCGTTATAAAACATCGACGGATTATACGGTCGATGCCGAACTTGACACCGCAGTCGATGCGTGGTGTTATGTCATTCTGAAAGACGGCTATAACGAGGTTGTGATCAAAAACGTTGCGGATGGTAGCGGCGGCGGTACGTTTACCGTTTCCAAGATCGAACTCCGCAGAGAAACAGATCTTGCGGACACGGTGGTTTCGGTCGTAAAAGCATCGGACTTTAAAAACGATTATTTCTCCGATAACGAAGTAACAGCGACTGCTTCCGGCGGTATTTACCGCCACGCGCTCTCTAATTATGGCGGTTATTTCTTCCGCAGCGGTTATTATGCCGATTATGAGGTGACGGTCGCCGAAAGCGGAATGTATGCCGTTTCCGCTATTGGTTCGGTAGACAAAAATATGGTCATGACGGTTTCTGAAATTGATGAAAACGGTACGGTAACGGAGATCGGCAAGAAAACCTATACGAAGCGGTATGGCAGCGATTCGGGCGAGGCGACCTCGTATATTTCGGTCATTGGTGAGGAAAACGCCGTTCTCTTGACAAAGGGAACGCACACCTTGCGCTTCAAGGGAACGGCACAAAACGGCTGTGTTGCGGGCTATATTTTCTACAAGGTCGGCGACCTTCCGAGTTTCACGGTATCCTTCTTCGATGAAGACGGTGCGCTTTTGAAGGAAGAGACGGTTTCTTACGGTGAGGCGGCAAATCCCCCTGCGGTCTCGGGAAATGTTTCGTGGGATGCTGATTTTTCAAGCGTGACATCGGATATGACGGTCACTGCCGTTGTAAAAAACCGTACGGGCTTTGATGCGTCGGTCTCGAATTCGCGCGTTGCGGCGAACGGCACTTTCGGTGAAGATGCAAACGGCGAGTATTACGATATGGTTTCGGGCAGTACGATCAATCTCTCGCTTCCGCATATGACGGAAGGGCTTTACAAGGTTTCGCTTCTGATGACCGATACGCTTGAAACGGGCGGTAGCGAGTATTGGATCACCACACAAAACCTCACCGCAAAGGGAACGCCTTGCTACGGCGGTCGTATGAAGGCATCTGTTCCCGCGCAATATGACGGCAGTTATACGGATATCGCAACGGCGTATATTGACGGTCCTTATAACGAGATCAAGATCACCGCAAAGGGAAAATTCCGCGTTTATGCCGTTCGCCTCGCGCTTGTCACCGATACGGGAAGCGAAAACGATATTATCGTTTCGCTGAACGGCAAAGAGGCGTTTGACAAGGGAAGCGTGACGCTGAACTGCGGTTGGTACTGTCCGGTTTCTCCCTTCTACGTGCAGTATCTCCGCGAGGGAACGACGCTTGATGTTGGGGTGACTGTACCGGAGACGGGAACTTACTGTTTCTCGGCGGCAGGTGCTATGACAAGCGGCGCGCGGTGCGAGGTTTATGATGTGGTGGGTGACAGTGAAGTTCCGCTTGCGACCTTGACGACCTCGGTGGACATATCTCATTCCTCGGGTACGTCGACGGCATTTGTTGAGCCGACGGGCAATACCCTGACACTGACGGCGGGCACGCATACCTTGCGTTTCCGTATGGCAAAGGGGAATATGTCATTGCTTACGCTTGCCTTTGCGTTTGAGAGTGCGGTTTCCATTTATTCGGTTAACGTTCTGTTCGACAAAGACGGCGACGGCACGGAGGAGGTTTGCAAAACGATGGAGGTTCTTGAAGGAAGCTATGTTTCCACTCCGATGACGGAGGAAGAACTGTCCCTTACGCTTGGCAGTTATGAGAGGCTTTGCTGGGATAACATTGATACCCCTGTCACCTCCGACCGTGATGTTCGCGGTTATGTCTATTCGCTTCCCGTTTTGATGGAAAACGTAAAGACGGAAGGAACGAACCGCGACGAAGATGAACTTCGTGTCGTCTTCATTGCCGATACGCACTACTATTGGCCCTATGACGAATACAGATCGTGGTCAAACGACGCATTGAAGGCGGGTGGATTTACTACGGTGGAAAAGGCGAATATCGTCATTGACGCGCTTATTAAGGAATACGAGACGAACGAGAGCTTTGATCTCGTGATCATGAACGGCGACCTTGCCAATAACGATCCCGCCTTCAATCGCGATCAGACCATCAATACGATAGCCGAACTTGACCGCCTTTATTATACCCGTCTTACCGAAGCGGGCATTCCTTACTTCGCTGTTTATGGCGGTCACGATTATGTATCCGACGAGGTGTGGAAGGAAATTTTCGGCATTGATAAAAACTATATTGTAACGATTGCCGATACGGCGTTTGTTTGTGTGTCCACCTTTGAAGACGGTGATGAAAACTACCAACTTCAAAAGGATGCAGACGCCGTCTTTACAGAACTTGCATTGAAATATCTTAACGAAAACGACACCGTTAAAAATGCCTACGTGGTTGCACATTATTTGACAAACAAACCGTGCTTCTCTTCCTTGATGAACCACGACAAGGTGAAGGCAATGTTCTGCGCCCATCAGCATCTGACGACGGCAAGCAACAGCTTCCAAGGCAAGCCTCTCCTGCATTGCGGACATTTTGACCGCGGCGAAGCGCATAATCAGGTATATCAAGGCAACGGTCTTAAAAACTATGTTCCCGTTTCGTCCGAGTGGGCGGTTGTGACTGCGGCAGCAAACGGAACACCGTATTATAACTTGCAGAACATCGTACTCGGAACGACCTATCTTACCGATGAAAACGGCGCAAGGGCGGTCGCTCCTATCGACGAAAACGGACGCTATCTTACGCTTACGGTAGGGGAAGAAACCTACTATTTGTATGGATTAAGCAACAAAAAGCAGTATGTTTATAAGTGCTTGACAGACGATAAATTCTATGCCGTTGATAGCGACGGAACTCTTGTCAGCGTAACAAGTTTTACATTCGCTTACAGCGGAAACACCCCGTATTTCCTTCTTGAAAATACTGTTACAGAGGAAGAATTTGCCACCTACGACGGAGAAACGCTTTCTGCGATCTACGACGGCGAGGGCGTAGCAAAGGAATTGCTTCTTGTCAGAGATAAAATGCTTTCTTTTGTTCTCTACGGCAAAGTGAAGACCTTCTATGAGATCACGTTGACGCCCACAGATAAGGTTTATGAGTATAATAAGGGGCAGAATTATGACGCGACCTTCGCAGAGGTCGATGGTATAAATGCTCCCGTTTATCGTCTTGACGGAACATATTATTTCTTCACGCTCGATAAAAACGGTAACCTTGTATATCTTGAAGATTATTATATTTCCGACGAGGCAGACGAAAACGGACTTTACACCTTTACGAAGGTTCGTATGGCAACCGACGGAACGACGACGTACAGCGACCGTTTGGCAAGCAATATCCATTATTTGTATTTTCTCGATAAGAACGGAAACAAGGTAGTAGCCGTCAAGGATCAAAACGGAGATTACGTGAACTTCACCGCGAGCGGTGAGGAGATTGTTTACCGTTACGTTGTTTACGGCGTCATCGAAAACGGAGACGGAAGTTACACCTTTGTTTACAAGAATAACGAAAGCATGGATTTCTATATCGTGAATGAAGAAGGCGCGCTTCAAAAACTCGCTTCTTTCGATCATGTGACGACGCCTGTCTTTGATCGTCCTACGGCGAACGGAACCCTTGATTATTCGGTTACGGGATCGCCCTTCTCCTATCGTGTTTTGGAGTGTGTCAAAACAGATAGCGAGGTCTATGTGGAATCGTATATGGTGTTTGCAGAGGTGGATTACCGTAAGTCTACGGCACAGAGCGCAACATATAACGCGTTCACGCAGACCTACCTTCGCAACCGTCCTTCCGATATGAGCGGCCTCGAAGATCGTACTTATATCCGCTTTGATTACGATGAGGAATAATTTTCTACGGACAATTAAAAGCAACTATTTTCTCTCTTTTTCATAAAAAGAAAATAGGTCTTTCCCCGCGGAATGATATAATCCCCTTAGAGTAGACACTCGAAAAAACAAAAAGAATTCGAGACTACTTTAAGGGGGTTATATCAAATTAATGTGCCGCGGGGTTTTCTTTTTGCGCGGCGAAGCCTTGAGCGAAAAGCAATAATCCCCGAAGAGAGCAAACGCCCGCTCTCATCGGGGATTAGTTGTTATTTTGTAAACTGTATTTTACATTTTTAGCGTAATCAAAGAGACAGGCGAGAGAAGATGAAAACGGACGGAGAGCCGATTGCGCATCCGTAGGCGGAGTCTGTATCCGCTCGTTTCGCGGGAGATGCGGCGGGGCGCATGAAATGCTCTCCTATGATTTTGAAATTACGACGAGCTTGCCGTTTTGGATGATCGGGCTACCGCTCAGG
>JAZLAP010000305.1:0-1700 GCA_045613265.1 Eubacteriales bacterium
TATTCCGAAAGATCGGTGAAGTCAAGGCGGTTTATAAAACGGAACAGACCGTTTTCGGCATCAATGGCGGATACCTCCATGGGCGCATACGCCGCCTTTGCGGCAAGTGCGCCCGACGAAAGGGTGCGATCAGGAAAAACGAGGCCGTCGGTACAGAAGTTGCCGAAGTCGTATTTTTCACCGAAATCGCCGCCGTAGCCGTAGGCGGTCTCGCCCTTTTCGTTACGGATTACGCAGGCGTGGTCTGCCCACTCCCAGATGCATCCGCCGATGAGATTCGGGTAGGCGTAGAATGCCGCCATGTACTCCTTGAGACCGCCGGGGCCGACACCCATTGCATGGGCGTATTCGCAGAGATAGAAGGGCTTTTTGAGAGCGATCTCGCCGCGACCGACGGCATGAAGCGTGTCGACGCTGTTATACATACGGCTTTCGACGTCGAAAACGTCCTCTTTTTCGTCGAAGCCCTCCTGTGATACCTGCGCCGCGCGCTCGTAGTGGATGAGGCGGGATGCATCGCGTGCCTTGGTGGCAAGCCCTGCATCGCGGAAGTTTTTGCCGTAGTCTGCCTCGTTGCCCATCGACCACATGATGACGGCGGGGTGGTTTTTGTCGCGCTCGACGAGACGCGCCACGCGGTCGAGGATCGCATCGCGGAAAAGGTCACCCTCTGCGGGCATATTTTCGTCAAAGGCGTGATAGCCGATCCTGTCGGGATGGTAGAAAATAAAGCCGTGCGTTTCTATATCCGCTTCGGCGACCACGTAGAAGCCGAGGCGGTCGCAGAGTGCGAGGAATTCCGAGGTGTTCGGGTAGTGCGAGGTGCGGATGCAGTTTATGTTGCACTGCTTCATTTGGCACAGCTCGCGCTCGATGTCGGCGAATGGCATTACGTGACCGTAGACGGGGTGTGTGTCGTGACGGTTGACACCGCGCAGCTTGATGGCGGTACCGTTGACGAGAAGCTCCTTTTTGTCGGAAACTTCGATACGGCGGAAGCCGATCCTCGTTTTGATATATTCTTCGTCGGTCACAAGCGTCAGCGTATAGAGCATGGGGGCTTCGGCGTTCCACGGCAAAATATGCGGAATGCGTGTTTCCTTGGCGTTGCCGACACCGGAATACAGAACGTCGCCGCTGTCGTCGGTCAGCGTGACACGGACGCGGGGATTGCCGTCGCTCTCGATCGCGCAGGCAAAGATACCGTCGCCGCTCTCGGGATCGTAGTCCTGCGTGACGAAGAAGTCACGGACACGAGTTTTTGCGCGCGATAAAAGATAGACGTCGCGGAAAATGCCCGAAACGCGGATGTAGTCCTGATCTTCAAGGTAGGTGCCGTCCGACCATTGCAGAACAACTGCGGTCAGGCGGTTTTCGCCGGGGACAAGGTAGGGAGTGAGGTCAAAGGCGGCGGGAAGATGCGGAACCTTGGAGAAGCCCACGTATTTTTCGTTCAGATAGAGATAGAAGAAGGAATCGACGCCCTCGAAGACGATGTGCGTGTCGTTGCCGTCAAAGCTGTCGGGCAGAACGAAGGTCGTTTCGTAGACACCGCAGGGATTTTCGACGGGAACGTAGGGCGGGTCGAGCGGGATCGGGTAGGTGACGTTGACGTACTGCGGCGTGCCGTAGCCGTACAGCTGCCAGTTCGAGGGGACGGGAATCTCATCCCGCGCTTCGCTGTCCGAAAACAGCGTGTC
>JAZLAP010000306.1:0-2505 GCA_045613265.1 Eubacteriales bacterium
GTGCTTCCTCAGTTCCGAAGCGGTCGCAGGCACGCTTTCCGATCGGGATGACCTCGCATTCACCGATCGTTTGCAGTGTACGGAACAGATTCGCGTTATAGCCGCCCGCAAGACCGCGATCGCCCGCAACGACGACAAGGCGCGTTGCGCCTTTTCCGTCTCCGATGGCGATATACGGACTCTTTTGACACTCTCTGCAGTGCAATAAACGGTCAAGCGTCTCTTCGAGCGAAGCGGCGTACTCTCTGCCCTTGTTCATTGCCTCGGTCGCCTTCCGTATCTTGGATGAGGCGACAAGCCCCATGGCTTTCGTGAGGTGGAGCGTGGAATCAACGCTCTTGATCCGTGTGCGCAGCTGCTTGATATCTGCACCCATACGCTCACCCCGCTACGCGCATTTCATTCAGCGCCGCTGTCAAAGCATCAATCTCGCTTGCATCCCAGACACCGGCTTCAATACGCAGGAGAAGATCTTCGTATTTGTTTTCGAGGAGCGCGTAAAGCGATTGCTCGTAATCCTTGACCTTTTTCACGGGAACGTCATTCAGGAAACCGTTGATGACGGCATATACGATCGCGACCTGACAGCCTACACGGACAGGGGCATTCCGCCCCTGTTTCAGGACTTCGACAATTCTTTCCCCGAGCGCAAGTCGTGATTTGGTATCGGCATCGAGATCGCTTCCGAACTGTGCAAACGCCTGCAATTCGCGGTATTGCGAATACAAGAGCTTCAGCTCACCCGAAACCTTTTTCATGCCCTTAAGCTGCGCCGATCCGCCCACGCGGCTGACCGAAATGCCGGGGTTGATGGCAGGCATGATGCCCGCATGGAAAAGCTCGGTCTCAAGAAAAATCTGACCATCCGTAATCGAGATCACGTTCGTCGGAATGTAGGCAGATACATCGCCCGCCTGCGTTTCAATGATAGGGAGCGCCGTGATCGAGCCACCGCCGTATTCGGGGGCAACACATGCCGCGCGCTCCAAAAGGCGCGAGTGCAGGTAGAAAACGTCACCGGGATATGCTTCGCGCCCCGGCGGACGGCGAATGAGAAGAGAGAGGGCACGGTATGCCACGGCGTGCTTCGAAAGGTCGTCGTATACGATCAGAACGTCCTTCCCCTGTTCTCTGAAATATTCTGCCATGGCGCATCCCGCATAAGGGGCTACGTATTGCAGAGGCGCCGATTCGGATGCCGATGCCGAAACGATGATGGTATATTCCATCGCACCTGCTCGGGTAAGTTCGCTTGCAAGCTGAACGACCGAGCTGTTCTTTTGCCCGATGGCAACGTAGATACAGATCACCCCGGTCCCCTTTTGGTTGATGATCGTATCAACCGCGATCTCGGTCTTACCCGTTTGCCTGTCGCCAATGATCAGCTCGCGCTGTCCGCGTCCGATCGGGATCATGCTATCGATCGCCTTGATGCCGGTTTGCAGAGGTACCGATACACTCTTTCGTTCAATAATACCGGGAGCCTCGGCTTCTATCGGGCGCGATGTCGATGTGTGAACGGGACCTTTGCCGTCGATCGGCTCGCCGAGTGCGTTCACCACACGTCCGAGCAGTGCTTCACCGACAGGCACGGACAGAATCCTTCCCGTCCTTTTGACCGAGCTTCCCTCACGCACGTTGTTTTTGTTGGAAAGGAGAGCCACAGATACCGTCTCGGTCTCCAGATTCTGCGCCATGCCGAGGCTACCGTCCTCAAATTCGAGAAGCTCGCTCGCCATGCAGGCGCGAAGCCCGTAAACTCTGGCGATACCGTCTCCGACGAGAATAACGGTGCCTGTCTCCTTCATTTCGATCTTTGCTTTATAGTTTTTGATCTGTTCTTTAATTACGTTACTGATTTCCTCAGGTCTTGCGTTCATAGACTCATCACATCCTTTACATCACGCAAGCGTTGACGCAGACTTCCATCCATAATGCTTCCGTCCACCTCAACGACAAGACCGCCAATTAGATCCTTGTCGGTAAAATATTCAATATGAACCTCGCCCTTATAGACCAATTCCAGCTTTTTCTTCAGCTTTGCCTTTTCGGTCTCTGTAAGCGGCTCGGCACTCGTTACCTTTGCATTGGAGATATGCTCCGCATGATCGAGAAGCGCGTTGTATTCTTCTACCGCTACCGAAAAGCAATCCATTCTTCCTTTTTCACATAAAAGCATGAGAAAGGAGAGGACATCTTCCGGAACACAGTCGGAAAATGCCGTTTCGATTGCAGAAAGGCGGTGCTTTCGAGAGATCGAAGGCGACGAAAGAAAAACTTCATAATCGGGATCCTCTGCAAAGCATTCGCGTATTCGTTTCAAGGCAGCGGCATACTCTCTTTTCTTGTCTGCTTCACAGGCAAGCATAAAGAGTGCCGCTCCGTATTCCTTGCCGACGTCATTCATGCGCGTCACCTATCTTCTCGATAAACGAATCGATCAGCTCTCTGTGATCAGCGGTGTTGATCTCGCGCTCCAGCATTTTTTCGGCAAGTGCCTCCGAG
>JAZLAP010000307.1:0-6219 GCA_045613265.1 Eubacteriales bacterium
AATTGTATCCGCCTGTGTATGCATCAACGTCGATCATCTCACCCGCAAAGAAGAGACCATCAATCTTCTTCGACATCATCGTAGACGGATCGATCTCCTTGACCGCTATTCCGCCGGACGTGATGATTGCCTCGGCAATCGGACGCGATCGCAATAAAGGAAGAGAAAAGCCTTTGAGCAGCATAAGCAGGCGTTTGCGTTCTTCCTTTGTCACGGCGTTAACCTTTTTGCGCGGATCAATACCCGAAAGCGAGACTATGGGTAAAATCAGCTTTTGCGGCAAAAGATCCGAAAGCGCATTCTGGAAATCCTTATTTTTATATTTTGTAAAATCCGAAATCAAACGCGCATCAAGCGTTTTTTCATCCAAAGCAGGCTTCAGATCGATCACGGCGTCATATGCATGGAGTTCGGATTTCGGCAAATGTGAGGATGCACTTAAAACCACAGGGCCCGTAATACCAAAATGCGTGAACATCATCTCACCGAAATCCTGATACACGATCCTGCCGCTCTCGCGGTGTCTGACCGAAAAACCAATGTTGCGAAGCGAAAGCCCCTGCAGATCACGATGAAGGTTGCCGCCGCACGCAAGCGGGACAAGAGAAGGGTATAGCGGCGTCACCGTATGCCCGGCTCTTTTTGCAACGGCAAATCCCGATCCGTCCGAGCCGGTCAGCGGATAAGAAAGTCCACCCGTTGCCATGATGACGGCATCAAAGGTATATTCGCTTTGCTCGGTCGTGAGACCGACTACAGCACCGTTCTTTATGAGAAGATCCGTAACCTTCTCCGAAACAAATTCCGCTTCTGCCGCGTATTTTCCAAGCGCATCTACGATATCGACCGCTTTGTCCGAAACAGGAAACACGCGGCGTCCGCGTTCAACCTTTAGGGGAACACCGAGACGTTCCATCAACGCCATCGTGTCCTGCGGCGAAAAAGCGGCAAGTGCCTTGTAGAGAAAGCGCGGATTTGTAGGTACGTTTTCAAGAAATTCGGGTACCGTTGCATCGTTCGTAACGTTACACCGCCCCTTGCCCGTGATCATCAGCTTCCTGCCAACGCGTCGGTTGCTGTCAAACATCGTCACCGATGCGCCGAGGAGAAGAGCAGTACCCGCGGCAACGAGACCGGCGGCACCTGCACCGACAACCGCAATGCGCGAACGATCATTGCTTTGCATAGACTTCATATTCACTCCACACGCGCTCCAGTTTATCGAAACGCGCCTTTACCTCGTTCTCGCGCTTGTTCGTCAACGCAACAAGTAGTGCGTTGATAATGCTGAGCGGCGCGACAAGCGAATCGACGAAGGATGCCATATCGCTTTGTGCCGTGAGAACGCACGCCGAATCGGTGGCAATCGGAGAAAGCGCACTGTCGGTCAGAGCAATAACCGTAACGCCCGAACGATTAGCATAACGTACCGCATTCACTATCTTTGCCGAATACCGCGGAAAGCTGATGGCAAGCATCGCATCCCCCTCACCGATATCGAGAAGCTGCTCGAACACCTCGCTCGAGCTTGTCGGCTGAACGAACTTGACATTATCAAGGATCAAGCCGAGATTAAAATTAAAGAAGGACGCAAGCGATGCCGACGAGCGCACGCCAATCACGTAAATATTCCTTGCCGCATGCAGTGCTTCAACCGCTTTGGCGAACGCCGCACGGTCAATGTTTTCGAGCGTATATTTGATCTTGTTGATATCCGCCGCTAAAACGTTATCAAGCACATCGCCGCCCGCATACCGCAGATTGGTCACCTCGATACGCTGATTGGGCGTGAGCCTTGCGCGGACAAGCTCCTGAATGGCCTTTTGTAGTTCAGGGTAGCCGCGATAGCCGAGCAGAATGGCAAAGCGTACAACGGTCGATTCCGAAACACCGACCATTTCTCCGAGCTTCGCTGCCGTCATATACGCGGCGCGGTCGTAATTTTTAATGATCGCTTCTGCGATCCGTCTCTGCCCTTTTGAAAAGCCGGACATGCGTTCTTCGATACATACCGAAAGATCCTTCGACATAACGCTCTCCTTCATAAAACAATTTCGGTTTTTGCCTCACAACGATGCTTATTTATTATACCACTTTTGAATCGGCTTTGCAAGAGATTTTTCATTATTTTATGTGATTTTATGCATTTTTGCAGGTTTTCTGTCATGAAAAGAAAAACGCCTGCTGACGACAGGCGTTTTTTGGGGAAGTTAAGCGGTTGCGTCGCTCTCGGGAAGAGCGATGCCGCTTGCCTCATCGGTCGGCGCATCCTGCACCATGATCTCTTCGACCTTAAAGAAGGCAGCATACATTGCCATGTAGGAGCCGAGGGCGAAAAGAATGAGAAGAGGAGAGGCGATGCCGAGTGGCAGTGTGATTGCCGTTGTGAAGCAGATGAAGGTAATCGCAACAAGGAGGAGGATGCCGAGCAAGGCGACGATATTACGTTTCACGTTTAAAAGCGAAAAAATCATCGCATTTTTCAAAATCTTGCGCATAGAAAGCTCAAAAGAGACAATCTGCAGATAGATGTAAAAGCGCATGAAAACATACAGAACAGACAAAACGAGCATCATCCAGAAGCAAATGCTCATAAACATCGTTTCCTGTCCGGAGAAGAAAAACAAATTGAAGGGAATCACGAGCAGCATCAGAAAATCAACGATGCCAAAGAAGAATCCTTGCTTAAAATTGCGGCGAATGGCGTAGACGAAATCCTCAAGCATAAAGACGGGATTGCCGCGGACCATTTCACGGTGCAGGTATGTGGTACCCGTATTCACGAGGCCGAAGGTAAACGCGGTGAGAAGCGACAATAAAAGCATAACGTAGCTTGTCACCGTCATCGCCGAAGCCGCCACCTCGGTAGCGAGAATGCCGCGAAGCGCACCGGTCAATCCCGAAGCACCCGCATCATGCAAAGCAAGCCCCGCGAAATTAGCATACAAAGGATTCTGCGGCGTTGTATACTCAAATTGAAACAACCCCGAAAGCCCTGCCAAAGCAAAGAAAACGGGAAAATTACAGATCACCGAGATCAAATTAACCGAAACAAGCTGTGAAAAGTGAAGCTTCAACGAAATGAAAAAGCCTTTGAGATCGTGCTTTGTATAAATGTCTTCCTTGCTGACACCCTTACCGTCACGATTCATATCAAAAAGACGGAAACGTTTCTTTTTTTCCTGCGGCTCGGCTTCTTCGCTTTTCCACCGATTCTGATCGTTATGTTCATCGAATGGCATTTTTGGTCACCTCGAATTTATTCTTTCAACTCAATTCTTTATTATGATACCACATTCTTATAAAAAATTCAACGCTTATTTGTGAATTCTTTCATTTTCTCTCTTTTTTTGACGAAACTATTGCAAAAAAGGATAAACGGGTGTATAATGCGGTTAGTCAGTGAAAGGAGCACCGCTGTGAAATCGCAAATTGCACGCTCTCGTTTTTCAGAACTACCCACACTTGAAACAGAACGCCTTATCTTGCGCCGTATTCTGCGCCGTGACGTTGACGATATGTATGAATATTCCCGTTTGCCGCTGGTAACGCAATACCTTTTGTGGGAGCCGCACCCCAATCGCAGGCACACCGAAAACTACGTTGAATATCTGCAAACCGAATACCGTATGGGGAAATATCATGAGTTTGCCGTGGTATTAAAATCTATCGACAAAATGATCGGTACCTGCGGATTCGTATCGTTCGACAAGGAAAACAATGCGGCAGAGGTCGGATATGTGCTGAATCCCGCATTTCACAACTGCGGATACGCCACCGAAGCCCTCCATGCAGTTCTCGCATATGGCTTCGATACACTTCGCTTGCACCGTGTAACGGCAAAATATATGTTAGAAAACAGACGCAGCCGCCGTGTCATGGAAAAGTGCGGTATGACATACGAGGGTGATCTTCGTGACGGTGTTCTCGTCAAGGGAAAATACGAAACTGTCGGAATCTGCTCGATTTTATCTTGCGAATTCAAAAAATAAAGAAGGAGAAGCGTGGCTTCTCCTTCTTTATTTTCAACCCTTTCCGTTACCGGTACGGGAATGGCATCCGCATCCACCGTTATTGCCTTTATCCTGATGGCTTCGGCAAAGCAGTGTACCGTCGGTCGTGAAAACGTCCGTAGGAAACGGCATTCTGCGGAAGGCGGAACAGGGATCCTCACCGTTCGTGTCATGGCACTCCTTGTCAGGCACACTATAATCGCACGCCTGCACAAGCAGCTGTGCGGGACGCTCAATGCGAATGACAGAGAATATGCCGATGCCGACATAAAGCTGACACACCGCCTCGTTGACGAGGGGACAGTCGAAATACTCAAGAATGGCATCGGGAATGATGATATTGTTGCAGCAGTTCGTTTCGTTACAGCCGCAAGCGCAGGAACGCTTCACATCAACCGAAAGAACGAGGGGGGGCGCCGATTCCACAACGGCGATCGGGAGACAAGAGGAAACGCCACCGTTCGTGAACATTTCGCAGTAGCTGCCACCGGGGGCCGAGCGGTAAGCACTGACGTCGCCTTCGCCACCGTAGAGAATAACGCTTTTTTCGAGAACTGCCAACCCCGAAAATTCCTGGGTTGCCCCCATACCGGTGCATGCCTCAAAGGTCAGCATAATGTAGGTTTTTACGGAAATACGGTAAAAGCCGCGATTAAAGGTCACAGGATCTACGCCGACATACGACCATAAGATTTTCGCTTTTGTCGCGCGGACAGAGCTTGTGTTGCTAATGATCTCCTGTCCGTATTCGGTGAGATATACTCTGACGTCTTCATAGCAATCTCTGTCACGACAGGAATCCAGCACACGATAGGTGTCGATGCATACCGTCTCTCTGCTCTGCGACTGAGGATTACCGGAGCCATGGTTGCGATTTTCCATTGGATGATCCTCCAAAATAACAATGATATCGAGACACATCATGCGCCTCGATATCATTGTATGCATTTTGGTATGGATTTGATAAGTATATCAGAAGAATTTTTTCAAAAGCTCGGAGCATGCCTCGGGAGCAACAGACGCCGTCATAACACAGTTAAAGCCGCACTTTTCGGAAAGTCCGTTAATCTGCGTAACCATTGCTTCAAACGCATCCATCTTGTCGCCGCAGATCTTCAACGCCGAATCTACGTAGATATCCGTAATGTCATGATTGCTTGCCGCGATACCCGCGATAAAACCGTAGAGTGCGTCTGCATCGTCCACGAAGAATGCTTGTGTATCAATAAGACGTGCCTTGTGCGAAACGTCAAAATTCAGTTTTTCACCCTTTTCAATGCATATTACCGATCCGTTGGAATCCACGACCGCCTGATTGACCATGTGGATCAAGGTTTTGGTCTTGCCTGTTCCTTTTACGCCAACGATAACTTTTACCATAGTTTTTCTCGCTTTCACAGTTATTGACAGTGTAATACTACTGTCTGTATATATTATAAACGAAAAATGCACAAAAAGCAAGAGTTTTTTGTGCATTTTTTTAGTTTTTTCAAAATTATTTCAATCTTTTTTCAAGAATTGCTCGTTGCTCCTCATATCCGGGCTTACCAAGCAAAGCAAACATGTTCTTTTTGTATGCTTCAACACCGGGCTGGTTAAAGGGGTTGACACCGAGCGTATAGCCCGAAACCGCGCAAGCATACTCAAAGAAATACACAAGATAGCCAAAGGTGTACGGCGAACGATCCTTCAAATTCAGCACCATATTCGGTACACCGCCGTCCGTATGTGCACAGAGCGTACCAAGCATAGCTGTCTTATTGACGGTATCAAGCGTTTTGCCCGAAAGGAAATTCAAGCCGTCAATATTGGCAGGATCATGCGGAATGGTATAGACATCTCCGATATTTTCAACGTTGACAACCGTTTCAAAAAGGTTACGAAGCCCTTCCTGAACGTACTGACCAAGCGAATGAAGATCGGTGGAGAAGATAACAGAGTCGGGAAGGATGCCCTTATTATCCTTGCCTTCGCTTTCACCGTAAAGCTGTTTCCACCACTCGTTCAGCATGAGCATATACGGCTCATAGCCAACCAGAACTTCGACCGTCTTACCCTTGCGATACATAATATTGCGAACGGCAGCATACAGAAGTGCGTCGTTCTTCATAACGTCGCTCTCTTTCGTATATACTTCGCGTGCGGCAGCGGCGCCCTGCATCATCGAAGCGATGTCAATGCCGGCGACAGCGATAGGAAGAAGTCC
>JAZLAP010000308.1:0-7174 GCA_045613265.1 Eubacteriales bacterium
CGAAACGAGAATCCCATTCTCGGAAAGCCGCACCGATACCGTAATATCACCGGCAACTCCTGTTGTATTGATGACGGTGACGGTATCCGCATCCCGCACAGCAAGTGCGCGTGCACTCTCGGTTGCAGTGTAGGTCAGGGCGTCGCGGAGACGGCGGGCAACCTCCATCAGCTCGTCGTAGGCGGCATCCACGTGCGTACCCGTGATGGCATCGTGAAACATGGTGTAATGCAGCTTTTCCCAAAGGCTGCGATAAAGCGCGGCGTTATAGCCGTCTCCCCGTACCGCGCGGAGAGCGGAGAGACATTCCGCCTTCGCCATCAGCATCTCGTTTTCGCGGACGGTCTGCTTTGTTTTGATACGTGAAACAAGGACACCCGTGTTATTCGGATTCACCTCGAAGGAGGAATGGATCTTGCTTTCGTCGACCGTATCCACACAGTCAAGCCTTTTCGCGATCGCCTTGGCATAATCGTCATATTGGATCACCGTCAGATCATATTTATCTCTCTGCTTCTCGATCCAAGTATAGACATTTTCGACGGGAAGCATCTCTTCACCCTGGACGAATATGACTCCGGGAACTCCATTGACATATTTTTCTATGTATTTTTCATACCCTTCGGCATATCCACGACGTAGTTCTGTGAAGGCTTCGTCGATGCGGCGATTGCGGCAAACGGGGCATTCCACGTTTTTCATTCCGCGGCAAGCGGGACAGGGGCGGTACTTGTAATAACCGCCGACCGCGCCAAGCGTGGGTATTCCCTTTCCCTGTCCGACGTACACGGTGCTTCCGTCAAGCCCGCGCCAGTAGGGAGCATCGGCTGTGGAATAGGTCAAGTTGGCAATGAAGCGACAGTCGAAGGCACGCGCGATCTGCGGAAGCTGTGCACTGTTGCCGAAGGCATCGTTGCGGTCGAACACGTCACGCGGCGTGTAGCCGAATTCTTCCGCAAGGTAGCGGTTTCCGTACAGGTAGTTACGGACGATGCTTTCGCCGCACACCATATTGCTATCGATGATGTTGTCTCCTGCGCAGGGGACAGAAAGGCGCCCCGTATCGAACAAAGCCTGGATGGTCTCGCGGTATTCGGGATGAGTACGCAAGAATTCACGCAAAACGGCAACACTTTCAATCACGAATTTATGCTCGGCATGCGCTTCGCAGAGCGCAATGTGATCAATGATATAGAAGGCTTGCAGGTCGGCGTAGGAAACGTAATTGTCTCCCTTATCGACAAAATCGCGCCAAAAGCAACGCCGCCACATAAGATCGAAGTGCTGTGAAAAGATAACGAAGGCTCTCGGTTTGTTCATGCTCTGTTTCTCCCTTGCATTTTTCTACAGTATAACACAAAATTTTTTTCCCGTCTTGTATTGACATTGACAATTTTTTATGCTATATTGACATTGTAATAATTTTCGAGGTGACCCTATGCTAACACTGCACGAATCCCAACACACCGACCACGAGATCGGCTGCTATTTTCATATTGCTTACAGTGAAAGCGAGCCGTTCATCCTGCATACGCATGAGTATTACGAGCTGTTTCTGACCGATGCCGAGCCGATCCGGCATCGTATTAACGGCGAGACTCTGACACTTCCGCCGCGTTCACTGGTTTTCATCCGTCCCTCCGACCGCCACACCTATTCGCCGGTCGGAGACAAGCCGTTTTCCTTTTCGAATCTTGCCTTTTCCAAGGAAACGGCAGACACGCTTTTTGCCTTTCTCGGTATGGGATTTCCGCTTGAAACGCTCCTCTCGTCACCGCTTCCGCCGACCATTATTCTCGAAGAGCATCGCTATCGCCGTCTGCGCTACGACTTTTGCAGACTGAATACCATCCCGCTCGCGGACAAGGGACAACGGCAATATTTTATGCGGGAATTGATCTACCGTATGCTTCGCTATTTTTACTAAAGCGATCTTTCAAAGAAAACGGCGGAAATGCCCGAATGGCTCGCCACCTTCTGTCACGTTGTGGCACAACCAAAAACCTTTAACATGACACGCGAGGAGCTTGTACGTCTTTCGGGAAAAAGCCACGAATACCTGTCGCGTTGCTTCAAAAAGCACCTCGGCACCACGATCAGCCAATACATATGGGATGCGCGTCTGACCTACGCCGCCAACCTTCTGATGCACAGCTACCTCGACGTCACCGACATCTGCTTCGAATCCGGCTTTTCCAACATCAGCTGGTTTTATACGCAGTTCCGCGAAAAATTCGGTACCTCGCCCCGCGCATTCCGCCAAGCGCGCCACCCCGAAATGCAGAAGTAAAAGAACGCGCGACATAGGAAAACCTCATGTCGCGTGTTCTTTTTATTTTTCCTCTGACAGACTATTGATATCAAACGGTGTCGTCTGGTAGACGAAATAGTTCAGCCAGTTGGAATAGAGGAGATTTGCGTGCGCGCGCCAGGAAACACGAGGCGGCTGCGTATCGTCGTCATTCGGATAATAGTTTTTGGGCACCTCGATCGGCAGTCCTGCGTTTTTGTCGCGCAAATATTCCTTTTCCAATGTACGCGGATCGTACTCCGAATGTCCCGTAATGAAAATCTGTCTGCCGTTTTTGGTTGAAACGGCGTAAATGCCCGCCTCATCCGACGAGGCAAGGATCTTCAGATCCGGCACTCGCTCAATGTCCTCGCGGAGTACCGTCGTATGCCGTGAATGCGGGACGTAGAATACGTCATCAAAGCCGCGAAGCAGAATCGAGCGCGCATAATCGGCGGTATGCGGAAACACACCGAACATCTTTTTTTCAAGCGGATGCTTGTCGATGCCATAGTGGTAATAAAGTCCCGCCTGCGCACCCCAGCAGATATGGAAGGTGCTGTGCACGTGCGTTTTCGACCACTCCATGACCTTGCAAAGCTCTTCCCAGTAATCCACCTTTTCAAACGGCATTTTTTCAACAGGCGCACCCGTGATGATCATACCGTCGAAGTATTCGTCCCGATAATCCTCAAAGGTGCGGTAAAAGGACGTCAAATGCTCCTCGGTCACGTTCTGCGACTTGTGTGACGCCATGTGCATCAGCTTCAGTTCTACCTGAAGCGGCGTATTGCCGAGCAGACGCGAAAGCTGCGTTTCGGTATCGATCTTCGTAGGCATCAGATTAAGAAGCAGAATGCGAAGCGGACGAATGTCCTGCGTATTCGCACGCATTTCGGTCATCACAAAGATATTTTCATTTTCAAGAATGCGTACAGCGGGCAGCTCGTTCGGTATTTTGATCGGCATGGCTTATCCTCGGAGCGCCGCATCAAGGTCGGCAATCAGATCGTCTTTATTTTCGAGACCGCAGGAATAACGGACAAGATCGGGAGAAACACCCGCCGCCTGCAGCTCTGCATCGCTCATCTGGCGGTGCGTTGCCGACGCGGGATGGAGGCAGCAGGTACGCGCATCGGCAACGTGCGTTTCAATTGCCGCAACCTTGAGACGCTTCATGAACGCCTCTGCTGCTTTGCGCCCGCCCTTCACGCCGAAGCTGACAACGCCACAAGATCCGTTCGGCAGATATTTCTGTGCCTTTTCGTAATCCTTATCGCCGGGGAGCGAGGGGTAGGACACCCACGAAACATTCGGATGCTTTGCAAGGAAGGTTGCCACCGCCATTGCATTTTCGCAGTGGCGCGCCATACGGACGGGAAGACTTTCGATGCCGAGGTTGAGGATAAACGCGCTTTGCGGAGAAGGGGTAGAGCCGAAGTCGCGCATCAGCTGTGCAGTCGCCTTCGTGATAAACGCCGCCTTGCCGAAGCGCTCGGCATACACGATGCCGTGGTAGCTGTCGTCGGGCGTGCAAAGTCCCGGGAATTTATCGGCATATTTCATCCAATCGAAGTTGCCGGAATCAATGATCGCGCCACCAACCTGTGCGCCGTGACCATCGAGATACTTCGTCGTCGAATGCGTGACGATGTCGGCGCCGAAGCTGAAGGGACGGCAGTTGACAGGCGTTGCAAAGGTGTTATCAACGATCAGGGGAACACCGTGTGCGTGTGCCGCGCGTGCAAACTTATCAAAATCGAATACCGTGAGTGCAGGGTTGGCAATCGTCTCGCCAAATACCGCCTTGGTATTCGGACGGAATGCCTTCTCCAGCTCCTCCGCGGTGCAATCGGGCGAAACAAAGGTGAATTCAATGCCCATCTTACGCATCGTCACGGCGAAGAGGTTATAGGTGCCGCCGTAGATGGCGGTGGACGAGATCACGTGATCACCTGCGTTGGCAATGTTGAACACGGCGTAGAAATTCGCTGCCTGTCCCGACGACGTGAGCATCGCGGCAACACCGCCCTCCAGCTCGCAGAGCTTTGCGGCGACGTAATCGCAGGTAGGATTCTGCAGGCGCGAATAGAAGTAGCCCGATGCCTCAAGGTCAAAGAGCTTGCCCATATCCTCGCTCGTATCGTATTTGAAGGTGGTGCTTTGATAGATCGGAATCTGTCGCGGTTCGCCGTTTTTCGGCGTGTAGCCGCCCTGAATACATAAGGTTTCGATTTTCTTATCCATTATGATATATCTCCTTTTCCGCCACTCGGCGAAATACTTTCAATATGCTTATTATACACTTTCTTTTCCGAAAAGTAAAGAGGATTTGCGGAATTTCCGCGTTTTCGCGTTTGATTACGGCTTTTCCGCCTTTTTTTCGACGAGGAAAAAGTAAGGCGAGGTCGGGGAATTCAGAATACGGAACTTGGAGGCGCAGAGGCGGAAGCGGCTGAGCGTTTTGAAGTATTCCTCCAACATTTCCCCCTCCTTATCCCCCTCCTCATGTCCGGGATACACGGCAACGAGCAGAACGCCGTCGGGCGCAAGAAGCTCGATCGCCGCGATGACAGCGGGCATCGTCGTTTCACGCATCGTGGTGATCTCCTTGTGTCCGCTTCCGGGCAGATAGCCGAGATTGAACATGCCTGCCTTGATCGGCTCGTTAACGAATTCACGGACGCGGTGATGCGAAGCACAGATCAGGGTGTAATTTTCGGGACACCCCTCTGCCACCAGATGCTTTTTGGTGGATACAAGTGCACTTTCCTGAATGTCGAAAGCGTACACCTTGCCGTTTTCTCCTACCGTCTTCGAAAGAAATGCGGTATCGTTACCATTTCCCATCGTAAAGTCAACGGCGGTATCGCCTTCTTTGAGATGCTCAAGGATAAAATATTTATGAAGCTGCAAAAGGTCGATCATGCCTTATCCTTCTTTCCTGCATTCGGCGCAACGTACGCCGTATAATTCGTATGGTAAATGACAAAGCCGGGCTTTCCTCCGGGCGTTTTCTTGACGTTTTTCACACGCGTGTAGTCTACGGCAACGCTTGGCGCGTCCTTCCCTGCGGAATGAAACGCCGCAAACGCCGCAGCCTCGGTATAATCCTCGGCAGGCGGCTCTTCGCCGTTTGTCACCATCACAACGTGCGAGCCGGGTATATTCTTTGCGTGAAACCAAACGTCCCCCTTATCGGCGAAACGGAAGGTCAGGTAATCGTTCTGGAGATTATTACGCCCTGCGTACAAGCGGTAGCCGCCCGACGTCTCGGATTCGATAAGACGGATCCTGTGCTTTTTCTGCGGTGTATAATGCTTCATACGCGAGGCATAACCGGTATTGTACAGCTCCTCCCGCAATTCGGAAATATCCTCCTCGCTCTCGCATCGATCAAGGAAGGCCTCAACGCTTGCAAGGTAGAGTCGTTCCTCCTCGCCTGTGGCAATCTGCTGACTGAGGACACGTTTTGCCGTCTTTGCCTTGTTGTAAAGCTTGTAATAACGTTGTGCATTCTGCGGCGGAGCAAGTCGCGTATCGAGAGGCACCTCGACCTCCCGCGGCGGATCTACGGTATAATCAATGCCCGTGAACGCCGCCATGCCCTTTTTTAGCAGATAAATATTGGCAGTAACAAGGTCGCCGTAGCTCTTATAGAGATCTCCGCGCCGGGCAAGCGTCAGCTCCTCGCGCTGCAGCTCAAGGCGGCGCTCAACACGAAGCCGCGCATTCGTCACAAGCCTGAACAGGTCGGCGGCACGGCGGTGCATGCGGATACGACGGTCGCGCTCGCCGAAATACCCATCCATCATTGCCGCAAAATCATCGTAGTGACAAAGTCTGCCGCAGTCCCCGTACATAACAGTGTCGCTGTAAAAGTATTCCTTCGGCATACCGTCTCCGTCAAAATAGACGGTTGGCTGATACGTGTGATGCACCAGCATCTCCATTTGTCGACGAAACGCCGCATAAAAAGCATCGGGAACGATCTCATCGCATTTCGCATCGATCCTGCCGCATGCACGCGAAACGATATCGCGCGCAACCGAGGCTGCCGTCCCAAGATAGCTCGCAGAAATGAACTTTTCGGCAGGGCGGTCTGCGGGGAACGCCGAAAGACGGGCGAGAAAAGCCTCACGCGTTTCGGTCATCGGATCTGTCTTTCCTGCGGGCGCAGGCGGCAGCTCGTAGCGCATACCGGGCAGGATCTGCCGCACCGTACTTGTAGAGAAGTCGATCGGACGGACGGCGGACAGGATCTTATCCGCACCGTCAAGCAGAATCAGATTGGCGTAGCGTCCCATCATTTCGGCAACGAGCTTCTTTTCAGTAGGATAGCCCATATCGTCAAAGGCGGCAAAGCTTAGGATCGCCACACGGTCGAAGCCGCCCTGTGTGACCGACGCAAGCCTTGCACCGATCAGATGCTTACGAAGCAGCATACAAAAATTCGGCGGAACCGGCAGGCTCTCCTTTTGTGTATAGGTCAAACAAATGCGCGGTGTTTCGCTCCCGATGTTGATCGAAAGACGATGTGTCTTTCCTGCATTTTTCAAGAGGATATCCACCTCGTCGGCGATCGGCTGTGCGATCTTTTCTATCTTTGCGCCCGTACAGCGAATTTCGATCTCATGCAATACCGCACGAAGCATACCGGCATCAAACGCCATTTTATTTTCTCCCTACGTAGTAATAGTATTTGCCGATGGGCAAAAGCCCTGCATGCTCGGCGACCGTGCGCGAAGCACGGTTATAACGCTGGCAACGGTATTCCGCAGTCACGCCGCGGCGCGCAAGATCCGCGCACAGCGCGCGCGCCGATGCCGTGGCATAGCCGCGCCTTCTTGCGCTCGGAATCGTTTCAACGCCAAACTCAGGGAT
>JAZLAP010000309.1:0-1786 GCA_045613265.1 Eubacteriales bacterium
TTGATGGCGGCGGCACGAAAACCGAATTTGCGCTTGCCAATTCGGACGGAAATATAATAAAGTCCGTATGTCTCGGAACATCAAATCCGAGCGATATCGGAATCGAAAACGTACTCAATGTATTGAGGGCAGGAATAATTGAGGTCTGTGGAAATGTTCCAAAAAGTAATATCTCCGTGTTTGCGGGTCTTGCGGGTAGCACTACCGGCGGTATATATGAGCAAATATCGACCTTTTTATCAAGGTTCGGCTTTGCAGAAGCCAAAAACGGAAGTGATGCTTTGAACGCGGTTTCGGCAAGCCTTGGGGATGCAGACGGCATTTCCGTTATCATGGGAACGGGTAGCGTGACGTTTGCTCAGGCAAACGGAGAAACGTACCGTGTCGGAGGCTACGGTTATCTGCTTGGCGATGCGGGAAGCGGATTTTCGCTCGGGCGCGAGGCGATACTCGCGGCGCTCTGCTTTGAGGATGGAAGCGGAGAGGAGACGGCGCTTTACGAGGCGGTACGAAAAAAATGCGGTACGGAAACCGTTCTCGATTCGCTTGGTAGATTCTACAATTGCGGCAAGCGCGAGATCGCGCAGTATGCGCCTCTTGTTTTGAATGCATATGCAGACGGTGATAATGTAGCTAAAAGGATACTATTTGACAATCTCGAAAAGGTCGCTCAGACCATTCGCGGCGCATCAAAGCATCTGCCGAACACAAAAGAGCCTATACGAGTCGTTCTGTGCGGTGGACTCTGTACAAATGACGATATTATATATCACGCGCTTTGCGAGGCAATGGCAAAAGAAAATTATTCCATAAGCATTTGCGAGCATCCTTTGATCTTCGGCGCGCTCAGACTTGCGGGAATGAGATAACATCTACGAAAAAATTAAAAGACAGGAAAAAGATCATGTTAAAAACAGAAATGAGAAATCCAAGCACCACCCATATCGACCGTATGTCTACCGCCGAAATGGTGCGCTTAATTCAAGACGAAAATGTAAATGCTGCTATGTCGATTGAAAAAGCGCTCAGTTCTATCGAAAGGGCTATAGATGCTATTGCCGAGCGCATGGCGAAGGGGGGCAGACTCTTTTATATAGGTTGTGGCACGTCGGGACGGCTTGGCGTCCTTGATGCCTCCGAGTGCCCACCGACCTACGGAGTTCCGTATGACCTGGTTATCGGTATTATCGCAGGTGGCGACGGCGCGTTAAGAAAATCTGTTGAGGGCGCAGAGGACAGCCATGAGGCAGGCTACGGCGACATCTCATCCTATAACATTACCGAGCTTGACAGCATCGTCGGAATATCGGTGGCGGGAGGCGCGCAGTATGTTCTTGGGGCGTTCGCAAAGGCGCGCGAGGTCGGTGCGCTGATCATCTCGCTCTCCTCTAACGAGGACACCCCAATTGAAAGAGCCGCTGATATCGGCATCATCACCGACACAGGCGCGGAGGTCATAACGGGATCAACAAGAATGAAGGCGGGAAGTGCGCACAAAATGGTGCTTAACATGATCTCAACCGCCGTCATGGTAAGGCTCGGACACGTCTACGAAAACATGATGATAAATCTCCGTCCGTCAAACGTAAAGCTCCGCGACAGAATGATAAGAATTCTCCGCGAAATAACCGAGCTTTCCTACGACAGGTGTGAAAAGCTTCTCGATGAGAACGAATTCAGCCTTCATCTTGCTTTAAGGAGTCTGGTAAATAATTATGAAAAAGATATCTGAAATAATTAACGAAAACGGGTATCCCCAGCTTTTCATAAACGGTGAGATACAGGA
>JAZLAP010000310.1:0-4630 GCA_045613265.1 Eubacteriales bacterium
ACCGCTTGGCCTCCGACTTGGCTCGTCAAAGATCGTGAGCTTCGTGCCCCGCGCGTTTGCCATGGCGATCTCGATGCGCTTCAATTCGCCGCCCGAAAGCGAAGCGTTGACCTCGCGGTTGATATAGTCCTTTGCGCAAAGCCCGACCTCAGCAAGATAGGTACAGGCGTCGGAGACCGAGATCGTTTTGCCTGCCGCAAGCGAGATCAGATCCTTGACCGTCACGCCCTTGAAACGGACGGGCTGCTGGGAGGCAAAGCTGACACCGCGCCGCGCACGCTCGGTGATCGATAGCGTCGTAATATCCTCTCCGTCAAGGAGAATGCGTCCTTGATCGGGCGTTACGATGCCCATCACGACCTTGGCGAGCGTGGATTTGCCGCCGCCGTTCGGACCCGTGACCGCAACAAAACGCTCGTCTACCGAGCAAGAGACGTCGTCAAGAATGCGCTTGCCGTCAACGGTGTAGCTGATGTGTTCGAGAGTTAACATATATTTTCCTTTTCTTTTGCGGCGCAAGGCATAGTTTGCGCCGGAATCTTCGTTACTATTATTATACAACAAGTGTGCGCGCTTTTCAAGTAGGAGAGTGTAAATTGTTCGCCTATATTTGCTAAAGTTTGATCGGTTTCAACGAAAATACCCGTCAAACACGTTGTGCTTGACGGGTATTTTCTATTGAGAAGAATTATTTCTTCGTGATCTTGGTAATGTGCGTGTTTACGCCGTTGTACCAGTAGAGGAAGCCCTCAACGTCAACCTTGTCGCCTGCCTGAAGTGCGGCTGCGGTGGTGTAAGCATCGGTATCGGGACCGGTCAGGTAGACCTCAACACAGAAGCTGTAGCTATTGCCGTCAAGGCTGACGGTGACGTAAATATCGTTGCCGTCGCCTGCCGAGCCGTTCTGGAACTCAATGCCCTCGACCGTCAGACCCTTCACCGAAACGAACTTGTTCTGGTGCTTGATAAGCTCGGTCTCGTTGGCAAGAACCGAGGTAACGTCGGTAACGGGAGCAATGTAGCTGCCGGTCATGATCTCAAAGGTGGCATCCGCGATCTCAACCTCGCCCGACCACGCGGTCTTTCTGCCGGTAACCTTGATCTTCGTGCCGGGAACGAGCTTTTCCGCATCAGCTTCGGAGCAGGTCATATTATAGAAGAAGTAGCCGCCAACGCCGTCCTGTGCGTAAACGGTGATCTTATTGTCCCACCAGCTCTGGGTAGCCTGAACGTATGCTTCTACAACGACGGTAGATTCCATCTCGGCTGCCATGTACTCGGCATAGGTCATAACGCCCTCGGACTTCTTCGTGGGATCCTCAGCAGGTTCGTTACAAGCAACGAGCGAAACGAGCATGAGAGAACACATGAGTAACATTGCGATAAACTTTTTCATTGTTTTTCTCCTTAAGAAAAATTTGGAATGTACCTAATATTATACACAAATTCGAGCAAATGTCAATATCTATTTAATAATTTTGTCATTTTCTCTTTTTTTGCGCCAAAATTTCCAGCCTCCGTAGGTCAACATGACAACCCATACACCAAAAATTCCCGAAAGCAGCGCAACCGAAGCCGTGGGCAGACCGTCGAAAACCATCTTTTCGCCACTGTCGCGGCTTTTTTCGTCGAGGCGGTAGAGTGCCGTTACGTCATTGTACAGCTTGCGAATATATTCCGCATCCACGCTTTTTTTACTGCGGATCGCCTTTGTCACACCTTCGATCAGCTCGCCTGCCGCATTACGGAGCGAAGCCGATCCGTTGAACACCGGTGTCACAAAGGTGTTGTCAATGTTATCGAGAAGCAGCTGCGCCGTTTCGATCTTGACGCGGTAATAGGTGTCGTTGTCTTCGCCTGCACGCGAAAGATAGTCGGTGTAGCGCGGATCGGCCTGTGCCTTTGACGTCACGGGAACGTAGCCCTCGGTTTTGGAATATTCGATCTGAATGTCGTTTGACAACAGATATTGCACAAACAGCCACGAGGCGAGCACTTCGCCGGGATCTTCCTTGTTGAAGATGCAGATCGACGGTCCTTGCGAAATCATTTTCGGATGTTCGACGTCGAATTGCGGCACGGGTGTAACGGCGATCTCAAAATCAACAAGGTTTTCTTTGCTGATGTCGATCAGCGGTGCATCCGTTCCCATCCAGGTTGAGCCTGCGGTTGAGTCGATGGCAAAAATGCACTGTCCCGCATTCAGAAAATTGCCGGGATAGCTTGAGATTTTGAAGGTCGAAAATGCACCGTCCTTCGTAAGATCGGCAATATCGAGCAGAAACTCCTCGGTCGTTCCGTTGAAGAGGAGAATGTCGCCGTCCTCGTTTGAATAGCCCGCATTCTTTTGGTAAAGTGCCTGGATCATCATATTGTCGGTCGATTTGTAAATGAAGGGGATCATGATGTTCTGATCGTTTACGGCATAGGTTCCGTCTTCGTTTTTTGCCATTGCCGCGCGCGAGACCTCAAAAATGAAGTCCCAGGTCAGAACGTCGGGAAGCGTGTAGCCGAGAGCTTCCACATAGGTTTTATTGACGTAGCATGCCTCGGTTGAGCGCATAAAGGGAAGACCGTACAAAACGCCGTCGATCTCACATTCGGACAAAAATTTCGGAATGATCTCGTCCTTTGACGGAGAATCGAATTTGACGGCACTGCCCGAAAGTCCGTAGGTCGCATCGGTCATGAGACTGTCAAGCGGAACAACCACGTTTTTTCCGGTCAGATAGGTCGCAATATGGTCGGGATAGGTCACGCAGATGTTCGGTGTGGTTTTTGTCGGAATATTGGTGATAACGTCGTTATAGATACGGCTATAGTCGCTATAGTGGCGGATCGTTATCTTGACGTTGGGATAGAGTGCCTCAAAATCCGCGATTGCCCGGTCGTATACCGCACGCTGATTTTTGTTGTTCTCGTTCTTTGCCCAGAAGGTGATCTCGTAGGTTTTATCGGGATCAAGTCCGTCCGGGATCACAAAGGGATCGCACGCCTGCGTTCCGTGACAGGCGGTGAAATGCATGGTGAGGAGAACGATTGTAAGAAGCAGGGAGAGAATACGAAGAACAGGCTTCATCCCTTCGTCCCCCCTCTCGCAACGCCCTCCATGATCTTGTTGCGGAAGACGAGAAACAGAATAATGAGCGGTAGTGAAACGACGACGACCGCCGCCATCATGGCGGGAATGTTTTCCCGTCCGAAGCCGCTTTCGCGTATCGTCTGAATTCCGTTTGAAACGAGATAATAGCTTGTGTCATCCGTGATGAGACGCGGCCAAACGTAGGAATTCCAGCATTCGATGATCTTCAGGATCGTGACGGTCACAACGGTTGGACGGACGATGGGGATCATCACGCGGAGCAGATATTTAAGGTCGCTCGTGCCGTCTACCTTGGCGGCGTAATACAGCTCGTTCGGTACCTGCGCAAAATTTTCCTTCAGCAAATAAATGTAGAAGACCGACGTGACGCTCGGTAGGATCAACCCCATGAAGCTATTGCGCATATCAAGGCTCGTGATCGTGACAAAATTCGTGATGATCACAAGCTCGTTTGGGATCATCATGAGCGCAAGGAAGAGAGTGAACAAAAGGTTCTTCCCACGGAATTGCATGCGTGCAAAGGCGTAGGCGGCGGGTGTAATAACGAGTAGCATCAGTGCCGTCGTGCCAAGCGTGTAAATAACCGTATTGGCAAGAAAGCGCAGAAGCGGTACCTCGCCGAAGGCGAAGATATAGTTTTCAAATGTCGGTGCCGCCGTGTACAGCTTCGGGATGAACTCGGATGCATAGTCACCGTAGCCCTTGAACGAGGTCATGATCATATAATAGAAGGGAAAGAGGACGGCGATCGCCCAAAGTCCGAGCAGAGTATAAACGAGTATCTTCCGCAAAGCGTCGAGGCGTTGCACACGGCGGTTGTTGCGAAGAACGGTGGTAGAGACTTCCATAGCTTCCCCTTTCTCAGTAGTGTACGTGTTTCTTGCTCACCGTAAGGTTGATGCAGGTGATGGTCAGAACGATGATGAACAGAATGATCGCCGCCGCCGAAGCGAAGGATGGATATCCGCCGCTGTCGCCGTACAGCATATCGTAGATATAGCCGACGATGGTGTTCATGCCGGATGCGTTAAGGTTTGTGCCGAACAGAGCAACGGCGTCGCTGTACGCCTTGAACGCGCCGATAAATCCCGTAATGACAAGATAAAACAAGGTCGGAGAGATCATCGGGAGCGTGATTTTGGTGAAAACGCGAAGGCGTGGGGTACCGTCAACACGCGCCGCATGGTAGTAATCCTCCTTGACCGAGGCAAGAGCACTCGTCAGAATGAGGATCTTGAAAGGAAGAACAATCCATATCGTGTAAAGGCAAAGGACAAGCATTTTTGCCCAATAGGGACCTCCGATGAAATCTACGGGAGAAATGCCAAACACCCCCAAGAGGACATTGACAAGACCGTCGCTGTATTCGGTGGGCTTGAAAAGGATCATGAATACAAGTCCTACCGCCAGAGTATTGGTTACGTAAGGCAGAAAATAGATCGTTTGGAAAAGCTCACGCAATCTTTTGATGGATGCAAGCCCCACGGAAATCCCGATGGCGATCACGGTAGACAGGGGCACCGTGAT
>JAZLAP010000311.1:0-6414 GCA_045613265.1 Eubacteriales bacterium
CCGCCGTATCGACAATCAGCTTCGCGGTCGAAGCGGCCGTCAGGGCGATGCGGGCATGTCGCGCTTTTATCTCTCGCTTGAGGACGATCTGATGCGCCTTTGCGGCTCGGAGCGCGTCATGAGCGTGGTTGACCGTCTTGGCATGGACGAGGATACGCCGATCGATGCGCGTATTCTGTCGGGTGCGATCGAAAACGCGCAGAAGCGTATCGAGGGCATGAACTTCCAACGCCGTAAAAACGTCATTCAGTACGACGACGTTATGAACGAGCAACGCCGCGTTATTTACGATCAGCGCCGCCAGGTGCTTGACGGCGACGATCTGCACGAAACGGTGCGTGGTATGATCGAAGCCTCGATCAACGAAAACTGTGCCTTCTACCTTGCCGGAGAAACGCATGCCGATTGGAACCTTGCGGGACTTCGTCAGCAATATATGGGCGTGATCACAACACCCACATCCTTCGGCTATACCGATGAGGAGCTTTCCGCTAAGACCGCAGACGACGTGAAGGAGGAGCTTCTTTCGCGCGCAATGGAGATCTTTAAGGAAAAGGAAGCATTGTTCGGTGCCGAGATGTTCCGCGAGATCGAGCGTAACGTATTGCTTCGCAACGTCGATACCAAGTGGATGGATCACCTGGATGCGATGGAGGATCTGCGGGATGCCGTCGGACTTGATCATTATGCGCAGCGTGATCCTGTCGTGATGTATAAGCTGCAGGGCTCGGAAATCTTCGACCAGATGGTGGACGATATCCGCGAAAACACCGTGCGTATGATCCTGACGGTTCAGCCGCGTCGCGAAAATACCGAGCGCGTTGCCGTTGCTAAGGTGACGTCCGAGGGCTTTGCGGGCGGAGAGCAGAAAAAGTCGGTGCGCCGTCCCGTTAAGGTCGTGAAGATCGGCCGCAACGAGCTTTGTCCTTGCGGCAGCGGTAAAAAGTATAAAAAGTGTTGTGGTGCGGGAGACGCCGCCTCGAAGGAGTAAGAATGGGCTTCGGTTATCTTCTCGTCGGATACCTTTTCTTTGTGAATCCCGGTGTGTACGACGGTTTTACGAACGTGATCGGCTATCTTTTTGCCGCTTATGGGCTTTCGACGCTTCGCTTGTATAATAAGCCCATGCGTTATGCGTATTACGCGATGTTGCCGCTTCTGTTGATCGGTGCCGCCGATTTCGTTTTGACGGGGGGCGATTTTCTGGCGCTGTTCACGGTGCCCGAGAGCCTGAATACGGCACTCGCTTTGCTGACGCTTGCTCTGCGGCTCTTGTTTACCGTCCTCATGTTTTACGGGATCGAGATGTTGGCAAAGGAAACGAACCTTCACGACGTCCGTGCCGCCGCTGTCAGAAATCGCTTTTTCTCCTACCTCTATTTTGTTCTCGCTATTGCCCTTGAGATACCTGTGTATGCGGGCGAAATGGCAAAAATTGCGGCGCATGCTTCGCTTCCCGTGGCGGCGTTCGGATTCGTTGTGATTTTGTTGAACAGCCATAATATTTTTAATTGCTTCCGCTGGATCTGCCGTCCTGAGGATCTCATTCCGCCGAATGAAGACGAAGAGCGGCAGGATAAAATCAAGAGATAGTATTTAAGAGATGGTATTTTAGTTTTGCTTTTGAAGAAAGGATATATATGAACGATCAATTTGTCAATAAAAAGAGGACACGCGCATTCTCCGCGGGGCTTTTGCTGACGGGATGCTTCTTTCTCATCAACCCTACGGTACAGATGTTTGATATTCTTCCTGACTTCATCGGTTATTTTTTCATTATGCTTGCCATTCGTCCGCTTGCCGAGACGATTCCCGCGTTCGATGAGGTGAAGGACAAGCTTTGGCGACCGGTTTTTCTCAGTCTCTCCCAGCTTGCGGCGGTGTTTGCGATCATAGCCGTTCGCGGAGTCAATACGAGCGAACGGAGCATTGCGACGGTGTTCAGCCTTGTGTACCTCGTTTTGAAGCTGATCCTCGTTGTTCCCATTTTTCACGAGCTGTTGCAAGCCTTTCTTTCTCTTTCTGATCGTTACGGTATTGAAAAGGCAGGTTATACGGAAACAGGAAAGGGACTTATGAGGGCGGAGAGCCTGCTCACTGTTTCCATCCTTTTTCATGCCGGAAATGCCTTCTTTTCCTTCCTGCCCGATATCTGCTTTCTTACCTTCGGTGATGGCAAGAATCTTGAAGGCGGATTGTTACTTTACCCGTATTACGCGAATTTTCTCGTTGTTTCGGTACTGATCGCGCTCGCGCTGGGCATCTTCTGGTTTGCCGTTATTCTTCCGTATTTCCGTGTTCTTTCGCGCGACGCCGCGTTGATAGCGCTTTTGTCGGAGAGAAGTCGGGCACCGAGCGTTATGCAGGTGCATAAGCGCGTGTATCATCGTATGCGCGGAGCCTTCTTTTTCTTTGTGGCGGCATTACTGCTTGTGATCGATCCTGTATTTGACGGCGTGAACGTATTCCCCGATTATCTTTCGGCGGGGGCATTTTTGCTCGGCTTTTTGTTGCTGCTTCCTCTTTTTGAGCAAAAAAATGCCGTGCGCCTTTCGGTCGTTGCGACCTTCCTTTACGGGATCGCTTCGATAGCCGAATACGTGGCAAGCACCGCTTTCCTGACACAATATACCGTTGCCGATCTCGGACGCAGCAAAAAGGCGGATCAGCTTTACCGCATTTATATGCTGTCGTCCACAGCGAAGGCCGTAGTTCTCGTGATCCTCTTTGTGTTGATGGCGATCCTGCTTTACCGTGTGTTCGGCGCGCTTTTGCGCCGTGCGGGTGAAAGCGAGGACGGTGGATTGACCTATAGCCACAAGGCGCTCCTTGCGGAGTATAAGATGCGCATCTTCCGCTTCACTGCGTTCGGTACTGCAGTTGCGGCGTTGGAGGCTGTGAACGTCTTTTTGCGCCGTATCAAGGAGGTTGTGCCCGTAGACGATGCCGTCCTCGGCGTGGACAGTCTGGTCATTGCGCGTTTCGGCACCTTCTGGGTGATTCCTATGCTGTTAACGCTTCTTTCTGTATTTTTCCTCTACTCACTTCTCTCGGACTTTTCCGAGGAAATCAAAAAGCGCTACGGCTTGCTGGAGTGATCATAAAGAAAAACACGGGATGTAAACTTAAGTTTACATCCCGTGTTTTTTGCGCTTTTTTATCGAGGCGATCGCGTGCGAAGGCGCGGAGCAATCCGTCCACGGTGTACACCCGATACTTCCCGACCGTGTCACTTTATCCGCTGTAAGGACTTTTCAAACGAGCTTCTTCGTTCGGATCTCGACCGTATCACGGAGAGCGAGCGAATACACGAGAACGGCGGCAGGGGGATTGCCGAACATCTCGGTTGCGGCGGCGGCGTAGTAAGAGAGCTGCTCTGTGTGTCGTTCGCGGAGCTTTTGCTTTGCGGCTTCACGGTGAGAAAGCTCGTATGCGGACAGACGGTCGGTCTTGTAATCGACGAGGACGTAGCTGCCGTCGTTTCTTACGTAGATACAGTCGGTCACGCCCTGCACCAGCACTTTTTCGTCCGAAAGCTCCTGCTTTCTCTGTTCATCCTCTGTAAAGGCGGCGGCAGGGAATCGGGCGTGAAAGCGCAATTCGCGGTAAATGTGTGTCGCTTTTGAAAGTTCACGGAACAGGGGAGAAGTGCGGAAGGCCTCAAGCTCGTCGAGAAAGACGATCGCGGCATCGCCTTCTTCCATGAATTTTTCGCGCACGAGACGCGCAAGCTCTTCGGCGGCAGTGCTCGTTTTCAGCCGTTCGTAGTCGCAGAACTGCATGAAAATGTGCGTGGCGGTACCGCGTTTTGCGGCATCTGCGTCATGATTCTCTTGCATAAAGCGCGGAAGGCTTTTCGGTTTTTCTTCCGTGAGGAAGGGCGCACTGCAGGCTTCATTTTGGTCGAGCACGTCGGGATAAAGCCGAGAGACTGTCATTTTGTGCGGAAGCGCAGTGGCAGATAAGTGGGGATATTGGTATTCGAAGCGGGCGCGGAGTGTGTCGGTTGTGACGGTTTGATGCTTTATTTCGCTTCCTTTTTCGGTTTCGGTGGGGGGCGTGGATATTTCCTCGCCGCTCTCATCACCGACGGCAAAGGTATAGGACGGATGTGCTCCGCGCAGGGCGGACAGGAGCATTGTCATATGATTGCTCGCCGTTACGGCGGCATAATGCGAGAAATAGCGGCGACGAAGCGTGACGGAGGAGAGGTAATTTTCGATTGCCGCGCGATTTGGTGTGACGGCGGAAACGTACAGGCGTTCGCGTGCGCGCGTGAGCGCGACGTACAGGATGCGCATTTCTTCTTCGGCGTTTTTCTGTATCGTATAACCAAGCAGGGCACGGCGGACAGGGTTGTCCAGCATCGCCAGCCCCGTTTTGTCGCGGAAACGTGTGGCAATACCGAAGCTGCCGTGAAACAGGAGCGATTTCTTTGTATCCTCACGCGAAAAGGAGGCGCCTGCGCGCGCAAGGAAGGTAACGGGAAACTCAAGTCCCTTGGATTTGTGTACGGTCATGATACGGACGGCGTTTTCATTGCCGATGCCACCCTTTGCTTCGGGGATGGTTTCGCCGCGGCGGATGATCTCGTCTACGTAAGAAATGAAGTTGTAGAGGCCGCGGAAGGACGAGGCTTCAAATTTGCGGGCATAGTTGTACAGAAGAAGCAGGTTTTTGCGTGCGCTCTTACCGTTTTTTCCGTTTTCGGCAAGCGTGTAAAGTCCCGTTTCGGTATAGAGATAGCGTAAAAGGCGATCGATCGGAACGCCCTCTGCCATGTCGCGAAATTGTGAAAGCTCGGACAGAAAAGCCGATGCTTTTTCGCTGTTGGTCGCGTTTTGATAGCTTAAAAGTGCCTCGTAGAGCGTGTCGCCCTTTTGCCCTTGCATGCGGATCTGTAAAAGCTCGTCTGCGGTGAAGTCGTAGAGCGGTGAACGGAGCAAGGCGGCAAGCGGAATGTCGCGGTGGGGGTTATCGATCGCGTGCAGGAGCGAAAGAACGAGAAGAATCTCGGGATTCAGGAAGAAGTCGCGGGATTCCTCGGCGGTTGCGGCGATGCCTGCCGCTTTCAGTGCATCGGAGATCTCGTCGGCAGTGCGCTTGCCCGAACGGAGCAGAATGGCAATATCCTTCGGCGCGATAGGCTCACCGTTGTCAAGTCGGCCGCTTTCGCAAAGACGGCGGATCTCCCGAATGAGGTAACGGATCTCTGCGTCGGGGATGTCTTCGCTTCCTTCGGTGTTATTGTCTTCTCCGCTTCTTTCGGCTTCTTTGGCAGGCGTTTTGTCATCGGCTTTAGGCGGAAAGAGCGAAACACGGACGGGAATGCCGTTTTCGGGCTGGTTTTTTCCGTAAACGAGGCGGTCGCCCGCTTCGTAGCCGATGCTTTCGCCCGCAACGCCGAACAAGCGGTCAAAGACCTCGTTTGTAAAGTCGATGACGGCGCGGTCGGAGCGAAAGTTTTTCGACATGAAGATGCCTGCATTCGGACTGTCGCCCGCCTGTTCGATGTGCGGATAGGAAAGTCGCAGATCTGTAAAAATATCCGGCTCTGCGTGGCGGAAGGAATAGATGCTCTGCTTCACGTCTCCCACCATAAAGCGGTTGTTCTCACGGGCGATCGCCGAAAAAATTTTGTGCTGTACCGAGTTCGTGTCCTGATACTCGTCGATGTAGATATAATCATAGGTACGCGCGAGCGATTCGGCAAAGGCGGAGGGGGTGCCGTCTTCACGGTAGAGAAGCTGCAGTGTGTAGTGCTCAAGATCAGCGTAATCACATAGTCCGCGCTTCGATTTTTCTTTGCGGAAGCGTGCGGTAAACCCCTCGAGGAGCTCGTACAGAAGAAAGGCGAAATCTGCCGTCTTTTGCAGAGATTCACGAAAAAATTCTGCCGAAAATGCAAAGTATTGTTTGCAAAACGATTCATAATCGCTTTTGAAAGCGAGTCGGAGCGCGCGGGCATCTTCCTCTTCTGCGGAGCGCATCTCTGCTTTTATGGTGGGGAGAGTGGGCAACTTTCCGCCGCAGAGGAGGCGTTGCGTTGCTTCGTAACCGTTTTCGGTTGCGGCGAGGATATCGGTGATCCTATCATGCTCGGAAGTGAAGAACGAATGATAGCGTGAGGCGGCGGGGAGAGAGGACAAAATCTCCTCATAGGCAGCCTTGTAGTGCAAAAGCATATCGGTCAGGCTGTCGCGGATATAGGCGCCTTCGCGTGACGAAAACGGTTCGCAGGAGGCGGCATCCTCTTTCATGCGTTCGGCAATCAGGCGGATGCGTCCGCAGCCTTCGGCGTAACCCTCGGTGCTTGTGACGACCGACAGGAGTATATCCGAAAGGCTGTCCTCATTGCGCGCACCGGTCAGCTCCTCGGTGAAGAGTGCGAAGCTGTCGGCGCTTGCCGAAAGC
>JAZLAP010000312.1:0-4574 GCA_045613265.1 Eubacteriales bacterium
GTCACGGCAAGCCGTGCCACCTCCCTTTGCACAAGGGAGGCGAAATAGTAGCCACATCTGTGGCAGTAGGGCGAGTTTGCAAGTGTCAAATGTTTCAGTGGGCTTTCAGCCCCGCCAGTAACATGCCCTTATAGGGCTGAACAAGCCACCGGCTTAGCCGGTGGTTATGACTGTATGCGATGCGGGTTTCCGGCATGATTGCCGCAGGCGAATAGCGAGGCGCTCTACCCTCACCCCCGGCTTTTTTGGTAGACCGACGGTGTCATGCCCGTGATCTCCTTAAAGACACGGTTAAAGTTGCGGATACTCGTAAAGCCACACTGTGCAGAAATGGCGGTGATGTCATGCGCACCCTCGGCAAGAAGGAGACAGGCTGTTTCAACGCGAAAGAAATTCAGAAATTTCTTGAAATCCATTGCAAAGCACTTGTGAAACAGTGAAGATGCGTAATGATATTCGTAGCCGACCAGATCGGCAAGCGCGGACAGCGAGGCATCGTCGTGATAGTGCTGCTCAATATAGCTGACGGCATGATTCATAAATTCTTGCTTGTTTTCGGTCTTTAACGGAGACGCCTTGACGGAGCATTCCTGCAAAATGAGATACAGATAGCCGATCAAGGCGTAATGCGGGGGTTGTCCTTCAAAGAAGAGCTTTTTGCGCAAAAAGGCATCCAGATCCTCAGCGGCACGGAAGACGTCGTATTGCACATTCTTGTTTTTTCGCGCGAAGGCGGGAATGAAATCCTCGGAAAACACGCCGATCCAAGCCGTTTTTTCCTCTTGAATGGAGAAGGAGTGGACGGTGTAGGGTGTGATCAGAAGCATTTCGCCCGGCAAAAGTCTTCGCTCTGTGCCGTTTATCGTAACGTATACGGTTGCGGTCAGTGCATAGATCAGCTCGTAATTTCCATGGAAATGCGAGGCGAAGCTAATGCCACGGTAAACGAAGGCGTTGTAATTAAAATTTTTCCGCGAATTGTGCGGCTGATGAAAAATCATAGCTTCTCTCCGAAATCTTAACTTCTGTCTATTATTATATAACATTATGCTTGCGTTGTCAAGTCGGGTTTTATATAATGATAGTGAGGTGATCTTATGAAGGGAACGGTATTTTCCATTGAAGAATTTTCGGTTTACGACGGTCCCGGTGTCCGTACAAGCGTATTTTTAAAGGGATGTCCGCTTCGCTGTACCTGGTGTCACAACCCCGAGGGGCAGAAGCGCGCCTCTGAGATTCTGCGAAGTCCGAATGGCTGCCTCGGTTGCCTTGCCTGTGAAAAGAAGGGCTTTTCCGACGCCGAAGGCTTGCATTTTACCGCCGAGAGCATTGCCGCCTGTCCGCGTGGATTATTGCGCGTTTCGGGCGAGGAGTACGAGGATGTCGCATTGTGCGAACGCCTTTTAAAGCATGCCGATCTGCTTTCGGAAACGGGGGGCGGCGTGACCTTTTCGGGTGGTGAGCCGTTCATGCAAAAGGAATTTCTCTTTTCTTGTCTCTCGCTTTTGCGCGGACGGGTGCATACGGCGATCCAGACCTCGGGCTATACCGACCGCGACAGCTTCGAAAGGGCGCTTTTGCTTGCCGATTATTTTCTGTACGATTTGAAAATTATGGACGATGCGTGTCACCGCCGCTTTACGGGCGTTTCAAATGCACGTATACTCGATAATTTCAAAGCGTTGGCGGCAAGCGGAGTCCCCTTCTGCGTGCGCACACCGCTGATCCCCGGTGTGAGCGATACCGAGGAAAATATGCGTGCTACGGCAGAATTTCTGAAGGAGAACGGCGTAGAGGCGATCGAGCTTTTGCCGTATAACAAAATGGCGGGCGGCAAATATAAAATGCTGCTTCGTCAATATGAGCCGCAGTTTGATGAAACGGCGGCGGTCGCGATCCGCGAGGATATTTTCAAATCGTATCAAATCCGTGTAACGGTAATGTGAGGTGGAATATGACAAACCGCATTTATGAGCAACTCAAATTTTTGAAGGAAAAAAAGAACCGTGCCCTGCGTATTTACGAAGAAGAAATGCCGATTTTATATCCCGACGATTTTTTCGGCTTTCATCTCGGAAAAAATAAGATACTGGATTGGGGACCCTCTACCAATATGACGCCGAACTATCCCCGTGTGATGGCGAGCGGCTTTGACGCGCTTCGCGCCGAGATCGCGGAAAACGCAACGAAGACGGATGACGAAGCAAAAAAGAGCTATGCGCAACGAATGATCGACGCTCTCGACGAGTGCAGTCAGATGTGCAACGATTTTCGTGAAAAAGCACGGGCGGCGGGCAACGAGCGGCTCTATCGCGCTCTGCTTCGTGTGCCGCAAAAGCCCTGCGACAGCTTTTATGAGGCATGTGTTTTTCTACAGCTTTCGATCTATTTTCTCCGCCGCGCGCTTGTATCGCATATCGGCATCGGTCGCTTTGACCAGTATATGTATCCCTATTATCTGCGGGATATCGAAAGAGGCGTTACGAAAGAGGAGCTGTTCGAAACGCTTGAGGCATTTTTCATCTCGCTCAACTTTGACAACGACCTCTATCCCGGTGTGCAGCAGGGCGATAACGGACAGAGCATGACGCTCGGCGGCTTCGATCTTAACGGCGAAAGCGTTTATAACGAGCTATCCGAAATGTGCATGAATGCGTCGCTTGAGCTTTCGCTGATCGAGCCGAAGATCAATCTGCGTGTCGGCAAAAAAACGCCGCTTTCGGTTTATGAGTTTGCCACGCATCTGACCAAGAGCGGGCTCGGCTTTCCGCAGTATTGCAACGACGACGTAGTCGTTCCGGGACTGATCAAGCTCGGCTATGACAAAAAGGACGCCGTCGATTATACGGTCGCTGCCTGCTGGGAGTTTTTAGTGCCCGGATGCAGCGCCGAGGTGCCGAATATTGCCGTGATGAACTTCCCGCTCGTCGTTTCGGATACGGTACAGAAAAAATTGCTTACGGCGCAGGATTTCGACAGTCTTTTGCTCGACGTGGATGCCGCCATTGCCGCCGAGTGTGACCGTCTCGACAAAACGGCCGATTCGCGCTATTACGGTGAACAGGCGCTTTTGTCGGTCTATACGAGTGATTGTATCGAACGGCTGCAGGACCTCTGGTTTGGCGGCGGACGCTATAATAACTTCGGCTGTCACGGCACGGGTATCGCCAATGCCGCCGATGCCCTGTATGCGATCAAGGAGACGGTGTTTGACGAAGGGTGCATCGAAAAGGCAGAGCTGCTTTCGGCGCTAGAAGCCAATTTCGTCGGCTACGATGCACTGCGCAACCGCCTGCGCGCCTGTGTGAAGATGGGCAACGACGACGACCGCGTGGACGATATCGCCGCCCGCCTGATGGCAACCTTCGGAAAATGCATGAACCGACGCGACAACCGCCGCGGCGGCGTATGGCGTGCCGGTACGGGCAGTGCCATGGAATATCTGTGGAGTGCCTCGCGCTGTCCCGCTACCGCCGACGGCAGGGGGGAGAAGGAGCCCTATTCTTCAAGCTTTTCGCCGTCGCTTGACGTCAAAACAACGGGGCTTTTGTCGGTCATCAAATCCTTCACGAAGTACGATATGTCCGAGATCATCAACGGCGGCCCTCTGACGCTGGAGATCCACGACACGCTTTTGCGCAACGACACCGGCATTAAGAAGACGGCGCAGCTCGTCAAGCTGTTTGTGGATCGCGGCGGACATCAGCTACAGCTTAACGCCATTAACCGCGAGCGTCTGCTCGATGCGCAGAAGCATCCCGAAAACTATCCCGGTCTGATCGTGCGTGTGTGGGGCTGGAGCGGATATTTCAACGAGCTTGACGTTGAGTATCAGAATCACATCATCCGCCGTACCGAATATTTCGGATAAACCGTTCTTATCACCCGGTACATTATAATACAAATCGGTATTCGGCGGAAAGCGCGAAAATTCGTCGCCGCGAGGCTTACAGGTTCGGCTCTCTTCGGCTATAACGTTCCGGTACAAATTGCCGTCACGCACTAATTTTTCACCCTCCCCCAGAGTTTCGCAAGTGGGAAAGCCACCTTGCTGCAGAAGATTATTCGTTCTATTCAATATCAAAATAATTCAAAAGTGCTTTATAGGTATCCTGACCGTCAAGGCAGGTATCTACAAGAAAACCCTGCTCACTATTCCATTCCTTCAAACCACGATAATAAAACATTTTCTTGCTATCCTCGATTATGAACGGCACGATATTGAAACGCAGGCATTCCTTGAATGCTATGAGCCTACCCACTCTGTGAAGGAATAGCTTCCCGAGGAAATATCCAATATTGACGCAGAGTATCCCTGAGTAACTATCAACGCCTCGTTTTGAGCTTCAGAGCAATATATGGCGTTGATCCTTCCGGAATTTACCGCATTATACCCGAATATGCAAATGATAAAAGCCGCAAATCCCACAAGGGGAGGGAACAATATCAGCCATTTTCGCTTCAGCTCGACGATGAGCATTACTGCCACCAATACACTTACTGTAATGATTATTATGCCTGAAAAATCATATTTCAGCGATACAACTCCGCCGCCGATGCTTGAAAACACGCCG
>JAZLAP010000313.1:0-8004 GCA_045613265.1 Eubacteriales bacterium
AGAGGCAGGATTGCCCACGCGCTTTATCTGTCGCAGGATTACGAGTACGTGACCTACAGGCGCCTTTCCGGTAGCAACGGTACGGCGTCAGAGCTTGCAGAGATCCTGGAAAGCGACTACGGTGCAAGCGTGATCGAGGGACAGCGCTTCTCCGCGCCGTCCGGCTACGGCAACGCATATATGATGCTTTCCGCCGCGCTTCCGAGGGATGAGCTTTTTTACAGAAGCGGACTTTCGGGTCTTGCGATCGCTTCCGCCGACGAGGTTCGTCTGCTCGCGGGAAGCTATCCCGAGGATGACGGATTTATGATTACCGACTACATGGCTGCTATGCTGCTCCGTTACGCCGAGGGGTATGAAAGCTACGACGACATTCTCGAAAAGGGCTTGGATATTCGGTTTACCTACGCCGAAACCGAGCGTAACGAGCAGTTTTCTCCGTATCACATTGACGTTGCGGCAATCATTGATACCGATTATGAAAAATACAGGCAGTATTCGGGTAGCGCAAACGATACGCCGTACCAATTTTTCATCAATGCGGAGCGTATATCCGCCTGCCTGTACCGCGGCGACGGCGTTCCGGATGCGCTTAAGGAAAAAGGAAGCGCGATCGGCGTTACCTTCAGCGAGGGCAGCGTGATCACGGACGTTTACGCAGACAGAACCCCTCCTGCCGACGCTACCGTAATACTCACGGACGAGGAAACGGGCATTTACGTTTCGGAGGCGCTTTACCGTCTGCTCCGTGAGGACGACTATGCCGTCTATCTGTTTACGCCCACCGCATACAGTCGCGTGATCGGCTATGTTGCGGGAGACGAGAGCTACGCGGTCTACGCCGACAAGCAGACGGCGGAGGCGCTTGTTCGCGGCTCGCTTACGCCCGAAACGCTGACGCTTCCCGTCGGAAACGACCCCGCACCGCACAGCTATCTCATGTGCGAAAAGGATTATGAGCCCTATGTTGAGGACGAGGCGCGGATGTTCACGCTTCGCAATCTGATCACCTTCGTGCAGGCGGCGGATACGCTCCTGCTTATCGTAACGGCACTGCTTCTGTTTCTTACGATGCGCGCGCTCTTTTCCTGCATACAGCGTGAGCATACGAAAACGACGGGACTGCTCCGTTCCTTCGGCACGAGTTACGCGACACTTTTCCGTGTCAACGCAGTTTCCTGCGCCATGCAGAGCGCGTTCCTTGCCGTTTTGCAGCTTCCCGTAACCCTTCTTCTGTTCCTACTTGTCAACAAGGTGCTTTCAAATTATCTGAAATGCAGTCTGACGCTATTCCGCATGGATGCCCTTCACGAGCTTTTGCTTTTGCTCGTGCTTATCGTCTTTAATCTTCTGATCTGGCTGTACGCCTTCCTGCAAGGACAGCGTAAGCCGATCATTCATCAGGTCTACCGAAGCTGAGCCGTTGCTGCGGCATGCGGAACTGCGGTATCTTCTACCGCAGGGCAAACCGTCTACATCCGTGTCAGTGGTTACGACGAATACGACGACGGAGCTTTCGGCTTTGTCGTATCGAAATTATCATAACGAGGTGATTTTATGAAGACAACATTTTCCTTTATTTGTATTTTGATGACACTTGTTCTTTCCTTGACAGCTTGTAACGATACGATGTCAACACCGGTAGAAGCAGGATACTATGCCACGGTCTCGCTACCGCTCGACAAGACGCCGCAAATCGATCAAACCTTTTATTTAAAAGCAGATATGAAAAATCTATCAGTTGCCTCGGTTACACTTCACGTAAAAGCCGAAGGGTTTACTATCACCGCTCCCGATGGGACGGTGTCGCGAGACGAGTGTATTTATACGAGTACAAAGGCGAGCGGACACAGGTTTGCCTTCCGCTATACGGGAGATAAGACCGGCGACGCTCTGACGATCAGATTCAGCGGCAGCCTTACGGGCAAAAGCGGAAAAACAGAGAATTTATCGATCACAACCGTTTACGCCTATCCTACGGAGGATTGGGGGAAGGATGCATTTCAGCTAAGCCTCGAACCGCTTTTTGATGTCCCCAACAACTTCGCGTCCGAAGTCCCAATCAACGCCGAAATCGAAAATCACGACTAAAGGCTCTATAAGAACTTTTGCATCAAGTTTTTCTTTTTTATTACCTTTCTTAAAGAAAGACACCCGTGCTTCAAAATGTGAAGCACGGGTGTTTTTTAATTCTTCAGGCTGTGGATGGGTGCGGGAACGCGACCGCCGCGATCGATAAACTTCTTCGGCGAGTAGGGGCGGAGCGGCATAATGGGTGCCGTACCGAGCAGACCGCCGAAGTCCACACTGTCGCCGACGGTCTTGCCGTAGGCGGGGATCAAGCGAACGGCGGTGGTCTTGGTGTTGGCAACACCGATCGAGATCTCGTCGGCGATCACCCCGGAAATGATCTCGGCAGGCGTATCACCCGGAACGGCGATCATGTCAAGCCCCACCGAGCAAACCGAGGTCATTGCCTCAAGCTTTTCGATCGAGAGTGCGCCGCGATTGACGGCGGCGATCATGCCCGCATCCTCGGATACGGGGATAAATGCGCCCGAAAGTCCGCCGACGTGTCCCGATGCCATAACGCCGCCCTTTTTCACGGCGTCGTTCAGCATCGCAAGGCAGGCGGTCGTACCGTGTGCGCCGCAGGATTCGAGTCCCATTTCCTCTAAGATGTGTGCCACGCTGTCGCCGACGGCAGGCGTCGGTGCAAGCGAAAGGTCGATGATGCCGAAGGGCGTATCGAGACGGCGTGCCGCCTCGCTTGCCACGAGCTGACCGACGCGCGTGATCTTGAACGCGGTCTTTTTGATGACCTCGGCAAGTGCCGACAGGTCGCAATCGCCCGCACGACGGACCTCCGATGACACAACACCGGGGCCCGAGACGCCGACATTAATGACGGTATCCGGCCCACCAACGCCGTGGAATGCACCTGCCATAAAGGGGTTATCCTCAGGAACATTGGCAAACACGACGAGCTTTGCGCAGGCGATCGAGTTATCGTCGCGCGAAAGGTAGGCGGCGCGCTTAATGGTATCGCCCATCATGCGGACGGCATCCATGTTGATACCCGCCTTCGTGGTTGCCACGTTGACCGACGAGCAAACGCAACGCGTTTCGGTCAGTGCCTCGGGAATGATCGAGATCAGGTTTCTTTCGCTCGGTGTCATGCCCTTATGCACAAGCGCACTGAAGCCACCGATGAAGTTGATACCGAGTGTATCGGCGGCGTTTTGCAGCGTATGCGCCAGCCTGAGATAGCCGTCGGGGGTAAGTCTGCCGCCGACGAGCGAGACGGGAGTGACCGACACGCGCTTATTGACGATCGGGACACCGTACTGCTTTTCGATATCCTCGCCCGTTTTGACGAGCTTTTCCGCCTTTTTCGTGATCTTGTCGTAAATATTGTCCGAAAGCCGCTTTTCGTCCTCGCTTACGCAGTCAAAAAGCGAAATGCCCATTGTGATGGTACGGATATCAAGGTTTTCCTCGCGGATCATATTGACGGTTTCAAGAATGTCCGCGGTATTCAGCATTGCCATGGTTGCCGTCCTTCCTTAAATGTGATGCATGGTGTTGAAGATGTCCTCGTGGACGGCACGGATCTCAAGCCCGCGCGCCTCGCCGATCTTCGAGAGCTTGTCGGCAAAATCCGCAAACGGCACCTTGATGTCGTCGATCTCGGTGAGCATGATCATGGCAAAGTAGTCACTGAGGACGCTTTGCGTAATATCGAGAATGTTGGCGTTGTTCTCCGCGCAAACGGCGGAAACCTCGGCAATAATGCCGACCTTGTCTTTACCGATAACGGTGATTACTGCTTTCATTGTAGTATCCTTTTCTGCGGCACTGCCGCCTTTCATTTCAAAACCTTTTCGAGGAAGCTTCTCGCTCGCTCGTTCTTCGGGCTGTCAAACAGCTCGGCGGGCGTTCCCTCTTCCAGTATCCTTCCCTCGTCGAGGAACAGGACACGCGTTGCCACCTCGCGGGCAAAGCCCATCTCATGCGTGACGATCACCATCGTCATGCCCTCGTCGGCAAGCTCGCGGATGAGATCAAGCACCTCTCCGACCATTTCGGGATCGAGTGCCGAGGTCGGCTCGTCGAAGAGCATGACGTCGGGCTTCATCATAAGCGAACGCACGATAGCAACGCGCTGCTTCTGTCCGCCCGACAGAGTGGACGGATAGGCATCGCGCTTGTCGGCAAGTCCGATGCGCGTCAGAAGCTTCACTGCCTCTTCCTCGGCGTTCTCCTTTGTCAGCATACCAAGCTTTACGGGAGCAAGCGTCATGTTGTCGATAACCGAGAGGTTGTTGAACAGATTGAAGCTCTGAAACACCATTCCCATTTTACTGCGGGCAAGGTTAATGTCGATTTTATCGCATTTTGCGATCTCGCGGAGCGCGCGCTTGAATTCGCCGCCCTCGTTTTTCGCAAGTCCGCGCATTTCCCGCAGAGTGAGCAGTGCCTTATCGTCGGCTTCGCCGTCCGCGATCAACGCACGGTAGCTTTTGGATGCGCGAAGCACGTCATCATAGAGGTAGGGATCGGGATCGTTCAGGAGCTTGTTTTCAAGCCGCACCTCGCCCGACGTCGGCGTTTCGAGAAGATTCATGCAACGCAGAAAGGTGCTTTTTCCGCTGCCCGACGGGCCGATGATAACGACGCGCTCGCCCTTTTTGATGTCGCAGGACATGCCGCGGAGTACGGCGTGCTCGCCGAACACCTTATGAAGATCGACAGTGCGGATCATGTATTCGTGATTCATGCTTTCCTTTCGCCCCCTCTCGCATTCGGTATGCCGCCGCGGTCACGGTCGCCCTTTGCAAGTCTTGCCTCGATCAGGCGAAGCACACGCGTCAGAAGCAGAACGACAACGAGGTACAGCACCGCCGCAATGAGAAGCGGAAACATAAAGTCACCGGTACGCGAATTGATCAATCCGGGGATCTTACCGAGATCCATGATACCGACGTAGCCGACCACAGCCGTTTCCTTTACAAGCATAATAAACTCGTTGAAGAGCGGCGGGAGACAGTTGCGGAGCGCCTGCGGCGTAATGATGAAGCGCATGGTCTGCATGGTGGAAAGTCCGAGCGCACGCCCCGCTTCCATTTGTCCGTCGTCCACGCTTTCAAAGCCCGCGCGGGCGATCTCAGCAACGTAGGCACCCGAGTTGAGTCCAAAGGTAATGGCACCGATAAAAATGCCCGAGCTAAGGGTAACGCTACCGATCGTGTAGTCTGCCCGCCATCCGACGAACACCACGAAATACAGGATCATCAGCTGCAGAACAACAGGAGTTCCGCGGATGATCGCAATATAAAAGTTGGCGATCTTTGACGGAATGACAAGCTTACCGGATTTTTTATTGACGTAGTTGATCATCGCCAGAAGCACGCCGATCAGAATACCGATGATCACGGCGAGACCGGCGATCAGAATCGTGTTGCCGATGCCCTCAAGATACATCTTCCAACGGTCCTGGAAAAAGAACGCCTTATAAAACCTTTCGTAAGGCGTAGCAAATAACAGCATATTCATAGCCTTTCATTACAAGGGTGAGAGAACGGTCGTCCTCTCACCCACGATTTTTAAGATCAGTCTTCCAGTGCAAGCAACGTCTGTGCCGGCAGCTTATCCATGAGGATCGCGTCGATACCGCCCGCCTTCAGGTCGGCAAGAACGAGCGAGTACTGCTGGTAACGCTTCGGCGTTGCGCCGGGAGCCTTAACGGTAACGGGAACCATTTCACCGTTATCATTCTCTACCTCGTAAACGTAGCCCTCCTCGGTTGCGGCAGCCGAGATGATGAGGTCGCCGCTCGTGCCCTGCTGAACACCGACACGAAGACCTGCAAGGTCTGCAACCGACGAGATCTTCTTATCCTCGGCGGAAATAACAACGAGCGTCGAGCTGTAGTAGATCGAGGAGAAGTCTACCGTATCCTTACGCTCATCGGTGATGGTCATGCCTGCGGCGCCGACGGCGTCACCGCTGTCCTGGCTGACCGACAGCGGGATCGTGTCAAACAGAATGTCTTCAACGACGATTTTCTTGCCCATGTTAACGGCAACCTGGCTCATGATGGCGATGTCAACGCCGATGACCTTACCGTTCGAAACAAATTCGAAGGGAGCGAAGCCCGACTCGGTGTAGACCGTGATCACCTCGGTTGCAGCACCGAAATCCCATTCGGTCTTGAGGTCGCCCGCAACGGGCATCGTTGCACCCTCGACACCCTTTTCGTACTCGTCGAGTGCGGTGTAGTAATCGAGATACTTCTGCATCGTGCCGTCGGCAACCCATGCCTCAACGACCTCGTTTACGGCGTTGAGAAGTGCGGTGTTGCCCTTCTTAACGGCGATACCGAAGTCCTCGGTGAGAAGGTCGGTTGCATCCACGGCAACGAACTTTTTAGCCTCTCCGCCTCCGCAGGAAGCAAGCGAGAATACCGTACCCGTCAGAAGCACGGCAGCGAGAAAAAGAGAAAGAATTTTCTTCATTGTACTATCCTCCAAAACGTTATTATATATATCAAGATTATAATGCATAATCTTACATTTGTCAAGTGTTTTTGAGAATATTTATTCGCAATGCGTGCGCAGGTCGCGGTTTAGTTTTGATTTTTTTCGCATCGTCGGAGATTTTTCTTGCCAAAAAGATGGACAAAAACGACATGGTTTTATTTCTGTATTGACAAGCACCACAAGATTGTGATATAACAAATACGGATCTTACGAAGAAGGGAGAACAGCCATGATATTCGGCATAACCCCGGACAACACGCGCTTCGTCCTGCCGCATGCGCACGACGAATGGGAAATGCTGTGCTACGTTGAGGGGTGCGGCATTCTGACGGTCGGTGACACCGAGATCCCGTTTGAGCCGGGCACCATCGTCTGTCAGCCGCCGAACGTTCTGCACAGTGAATTTTCCAAAACCGGCTTCCGCAACATTTTTTTCCGCACGAGCAGCTTCCGACCCCCTTCGAGCGGGGGGCTCGTTGTCCTGAATGATAATGGGGAACGCGATTTTGAGATGCTGTCGCGTCTGGCGCTCCGCCACTATCTGATGGGTAAGGAAAAGGATCTCGCCATCGTTCGCAGCAGTCTCAAAATGCTTGAGCTCCTGCTCTCCTTTTTTTCAGAGGGCGCGCAACAAAATCCGCTTGTGGGGCAGCTTGAATCGATCATCACCAACGGATATCTGGACCCCGCCTTTGATCTCGCAGGAGCAGCACAGAAGCTGGGGTACTGCAAGGATCATATACGCCGTGTTTTTCTTTCGGCAACGGGAAAAACGCCGCTTGAGCGACTGACCGAGCTTCGTCTGCAGCACGCGGAATCTCTTCTTTTGCGCCGTTCGCAAAGCCATCCCATCACCATCAAGGAGGCGGCGCGGCTTTCGGGCTTTTCCGACGAGTATTATTTCTCGCGCATCTACAAAAAACATATTGGCTACTCCCCGCGAAGCCTGTTGAGCAAAACGAAAGAATCAAACAAAAACGACATCGAGCACGATAAAGATACGGAGAATACATAAATGAAGAATTACAAAGAATATCGGATTGGTATTGACATCGGAGGTACAAAAACCGCTTGCGTGGTCATGGGTGACCGCGACATCATTGCCAAGAAAAAGATACAGCACGAAAATGCAAAATCACCGTCCGAGGTTGCCGAGCATGCCGCCTGCGGTATCCGTGCTCTGCTTTCCGAGCTGGCGATCCCGCTTTCTGCCGTCACGCATTGCGGCATCGGCGTACCCGGCAGCGTGAACGATACGCGCGAGACGGTGCTTTCCGCCCCCAATCTCGGCTGGAAGGACGTAGCGCTTGCCGATATGTTTCTCGAACGGTTGGGGCTGCTTCCCACACTTTTGCAGGATACGCGCGCCTCGGCGATCGGTGAATATCTTGCGGGAAGCGGAAGCGATGCTTCCATGCTTGTCGTTGTAACGCTCGGCACCGGCATCGGCTGCGGTGTGATC
>JAZLAP010000314.1:0-8862 GCA_045613265.1 Eubacteriales bacterium
CATAGGAACGAAGAGCATACGCCGCCGTTGCCGCAGAATCGGCAAACTGCGTGGCGTAATAGTTTTTCCACGTGCGGTGGTTATCCTTCTCGTCCTTGCATTCGCTCCAATAATTATACTGATTGGGTACGTTCCACGAAAGAACGAAGCGCAGTGACTTTTTTTCATGCGGTGCCACCGTAATACACGCCGAAAGCGTGCCGTGGTCGCCTGCAATCGGCGTATCGTAAATACGCTCCCGCAAAGGCTCGACACTCGAAAAATCGTTCCAGAAGCTAACGATCCCATCCTGCCATCCACCGCGGTACCAATGGCTTTGCGTATACACCGTATCGGCATCGGTCGCAAGCGTGAGGTCGCAGTATTCGACCGCATCGGTGGGATGATTTACCGTCGTGAAGGAAAGAAAATGTGCGCCGTCCCTCTCGAATGCAGCATGCTTCGTTTGACCGCAAGGGTTCATAAAGGAAAGAGCGATTGTGTAAGTGAGCGCAGTATCGGTGGTATTTTCGACGGTAAAGCCGAAAAACGCCGCAGGAAGGCTTGAATTCTTATCGTCGTTCGGAATCAGGGGATTGAACGCCGTCATGGTGACGTCGCCCGGAAAAGCATCGTCGTGAAAATCAAGCCGCGCGATCGGAAATTCGCCGTGGAAGACCGCGTTTCTGAAATGCGGAAAAGCTGCCATGGTTTCGGTAGCAAGACCAAAGCCAAATCTCTGTCCGCGCTGTCCCGAAAGATCCTTCCGGAGGTCTCCGTTCAGAACACAGGCATACGGCTTTCCGTCCTTTACGGTCTTAATAGCGAAATGTGAGTAGCCGTTAAGGCTCCCCTTGTTCGGACGATTGAAAATTTCAAAATCGGTTAGTCTGCCGTTTCCGGCAAGTCCGATACTCCCTGTGCCGATTCCGCCGAGAGGAAAGGATATTTCATTCTGATATTCGCCTTCGTATTTCATACCGTTCACCCTATTTTGTATACATGCTGTTTATTTTACTATGCTGTTACTATATTGTAACAGAAAAAAAACGCCGTGTCAAGAAGCACGGAGTTCTTTTTCTTGAAATAAAACCCGAAATATATGCGATCGGTGTATAACAAACAGAAAGAGCAAGGACACAAGACGAGAATCTTGTATGTTTGCTCTTTTTCTGTTCATAAAGCTATTAAAAGACCTCGGGGCCGAGACCCGGGATGCGCGTGGCGAATACGGTCGGCATTTCCCCATTCAGAATTTCGCGCGCATTACGAACGAAATCCTCGCAGGAAAGGTCGCGGTCACGAAGGATCGTCTTCGGACATTTCGGAGATATTTCATACATAAACACGCCATTGTAATTCACGTCACGAAGTGCTCCGACGATGCCGCTCCAATCATTGTCTCCCTCTCCGGGCATCCAATGCCGCTCGTCAATAAAATCATAGTCAGATACGTGAAGCGTGACAAGCTTATGTCCAACGGCGCGGACGAATGCGGCGGGATCCTCGCCGCCGAGAAGGTGATTGGTGTCAAAGCACACCTTCAAAGCATCGTGCCCGCGTGTCAGCTCCAGAATCTCCGCAGAGCAATTGCCGAGACAGGTGCGCGGCAGATCCTCAACGGCAAGCACGGCGCCGTTTTTCACTGCGACATCGGCCAGCATGCACAAGGTTTCGGCACTCACGCGCATACGCTCGGGACGCGCTTCGGGAGCGATCGGTTCGCCGCTCGGGTGGATCACGAATTTGTCGATACCGATATCCGCACCTTTTTTGATCAGCTCAGAAAAATAAGAAAAGGCATGGGAGCGCAACGTCAGCACCGAAGGATCGATCTCGTCAAACGGCCAGAACGGCAAATGATACGACCAAAGCGTAATACCGTATGCACGGGCGTTTTTTTCGATTGCACGATAATCGAGAGTATCATATTGATCAAACGATGTCGAAATTTCCATCGCCTCGATCCCTGCATTTTGGTACTGCATAAACAAAGCTTCATCTATTTTTTTAGAACAGGTAGAAAGACCGACTTTATACATATTCGTCACCTCGTTTTGCTTTATTGTGACAGAATTATAGCAGATTACAAAATTTCTGTCAACAAATATATGAAAAAAGATAAAATCAAGACAGCAATCAGAAAAATAGAAACAGCGGACGGAATTATTGCAGTATCGCGCCAAACCTTTCTGCCATTGCCAAAAGAGCCTCATACACGCCGTTACCGAGCGCCTTTATATCCGCCTCGCCGATATAATCGTAGGTATGCGGCGGCTCGGTACGCAGTTCCCATTCCAGCGACTCATACAGAACCGGCGATACGTCCCACTCCATATCAGACGAAAGCCTGTACGTCATGCCGTTATACTGTACAAAGGTCGCGCCGTTTTTGATTTTGATCCCTCTCATTGCCATTCTCCTTATTATGAAAGTTCGGTCAGGTTATGATGCACGATCGTGTGCTTTTCATCATACTCCCCGTGCCGCTGCCAATGCCCCGCATACCCATGCTTGAAGGTGACGTGCGTGTCTACGTGGCGCACAAAGCCCTCCGGTCTATAAACATCATCTCTCTGCATTTCGGGGCTGTATTTATGCGTGAGAAAATAGTCGACCTCATTCCCATAGTGTCCGAGATTTTCATAAGCAAGCGCAATCTCCCGGGGTGTCGGCATCTCGCCGTCAAACCATCTCTTGTCTTGCATTATTTCCTGTAACACTATTATAGCACCATGTGCAACGCATGTCAATTGCATTAGTTGAAGTTTTGATTGCAAAAATTGCGCATGAAGATAAAAACGCACCGCGCTGTGAGCAAAAAGGGGGGGATTTGACTTTCGTGTGGTATCCGTTATACAAAAAGATTGCAGGCGCAAAACACCTGCAATCTTTTGCTTCTTATCCCATCTTTGCGATCTGTTGCATAAGATCGGTCATTAAGGTATCGCGCCAGATGTGATACACATAGCGGATCGAATGGCCGTCGGGATAGGCGGTATAGTGATGGTCGTAGGCGGGGATGTGAACGGGTAGAATGCGCGATGTCATAAAGCGACCGTTATCGTTGAGAAGCCATGCAACCGCCGTTACGTCCCAGATACAGCGTGTCCAAGGTGTTCCCTCTGCATAGCTGTCCGCCGTCTTGATCGTATAGTCGGCAAGATAATCGGCAAGCGCACCCTTTCCCTTCAGCCAATACAAAAGCTCAGGCTTTGATATGGTAAAAGCACTTACAACACCCATGCACGGAAGCTGAACAAGCGGAACACCGCTTCCCATGACGACACGTGCCGCCGCCACGTCCTGCTTCATATTGAATTCCTTGGTATCGTGATAATGCAAGGCGTGCCCGCCGAGCCATACAATGACGGTGTTTTCCGCAACGAGAGGCTCAAGAAGGATTGCCGAGGCAACGTTGGTGATCGCACCGATTGCAACCACGTAAAGCGGCTTTTCGGGCGAATACTGTCTTGCCCGTTCGGCAAGATCACGCGCCGCATCCGAGATCACGGGTGTATGCTCGTCCGAAAGGAAAGCAGTCGAGCCGCGAAAAACAGGAAGCTCTGTGTGAAGCAACGGCAGTAGCCGATTGATCTCGTCATAGCTTTTCTCCATGCCGTCGGCAGGACCGCTCGAAAGCTCGTTATGAAACGGAGCGGCGTAGATCGCTTTTGTATGCAAACGCTCCCTATAGGAAAGCAGATACGAGATAGCATATTGGTCGTCAACCTCGTTGTAAGCATCCGTGTCCAGAACGACGTCCACGTCGCCCATCGGAGCGGAAAGATTGCGCAATCTCTGTTCATTCGTCATACATACCTCCAAAACGCAAGACGATCTCGCGCCTTACGTCATCGTTAGTTGATACTTTTATTCTACCACAGCACGTGTCTCTTGTCAAGCACAGCCCACACACTCGTAGTGAAAGGTCTGTTTTTTGAAAAGCCGCACAAAAAAGAGCGTCAGTCCAATTCTGCCGCTCTTTTTCTTTAGGATTTGCTATTCAATCAAAAATGCGAACACATTACAAATTCTCCACGACTGCAACATGCGGTCTGTGATCCGATGCAACGATAGGGGGAATTTCGGCTGCGCAAACCTTGAAGTCTTTCGAGACGAATATATAGTCAATCTTTCTTTCGGGAGCATCTGACGGGAAGGTATATGCCGAAGACGGAATCGCGCACGCAGTATCGATCATCCTTTCGATAATGGGCGCGAGCATTTGGTTATCGGGAGTCGCATTGAAATCACCCATGAGGATACACTTTTTATCGGTCAACGTCTTTGTCACGGCAAAAACGGCATTCTGCAGCTCGTCGGGATTGAGTCCCATATGCGTGACGAGCGCCGTGATACCGCCCGCAAGATCCGCTTTCAAGATACACCGTGTTTCATAATATCCGTTGTATGCCCTCTCCGTGGGATCGGGGATCGGCAGTGTTTCTGCATGAAGGATCGGCAACTTCGACAAGATTCCGTTACCGTAGGGGCCGTTTATGCAATCAATCGCGTGTGCAAAATAAAAATACGGCATGCCCGTCAATACAGACAGCTTTTCCACCTGTGCCTCATACATCTCGTTAAGCCCGACGATATCGGGAGAGCAACGGTCGATTGCTTTTGCCATAATGTCAAGATCGATTTCTTTAGTTAGAAAATTCAAACAGTGTTGCGTGTTAAAGGTCATGACTATCATAGTGAAATTCCCCTTTCGTAAAGAAATTTTTCTTGCTTGATTGTAGCACACATCTTATACAATGTCAACAAAGAATCATAAAATTTCCGGCGAAGCAGCGCGATATGCCGTGACAAGTCCCGCGCTCAACAAAAGTCCTCCCATAATATCGGTAAACCAATGGACACCGGACACAAGCCTTCCGATCACCATGAAAGCGAGAAAAGCAGAAAGAACTATCAGAACAATGCGCCTGCACACGCGATTTCGGATGCGTGCATTACATTGCATGATCGCGGTAGGGATGACAGATGCAACCAGCAACGTGGTGGACGAGGGATAGGATGCCTCCATGCGCCCTGCAATTAATACAGGGCGATAATTGATGACCACGCTTTCGAAGAAAAGATACAAGGCGGCAACGATGGCGTAAAAGCCGCCAAGCCATAAAATACTGTGATCGACTCTTTTTATCCCCTTTCGTCCGATCCATTGACAAAGTCCGAGGATCGCAAAACCGAGGGCGATAAAAATCGGAACAAGTCCCAGCCAATCGGTGACCGTGTACAGTGTCGCATTCACACCTGTAAGCTTGTGTGCAAAGGAGTTAAGCGTTGCGAAGCCCACCGACGAGCCGCAAGGTCCGATCGGTGCCACATCGACAAAGCCGAGCAAAAACGTAAAAATCGTAAACGCTGTGAGCAGTGCTGCCGCAATCAGGATCCTATTTTTTCTTTTTGTGTTCATGTTTCTAACCTTCCGCATACATATTGGCTTTCGCCTATGTATATATAGTATGCCTATCGAACAAAAAAAGCAAGACACGGGGTGTCACAAACGTGACACGCTCCGTGTCATTGCCGCTTGAACAGCAAAAACACCTTGATTGCCAACAAAGCAAAGGCGAATACGGTAGCATACGGATGCAAGCCAAGCACAAAAAGCAAAATGGAAGCCACGCTCAGAGCAAGCGAAGCATTGATCTGCAGATCAGCGCGTATCGCCTTCCTCATGTATGGAAAGCGAAGGGCACAGGCGCCCCACACTACGGTAGCGATGATGACGGCGATATACGTGAGCTTCAAATACAATGCCATGTCAAGTGAAAAAAGCGATACCGCAAACACGCCTTCTGTATTTCGTACCGCAAAGAATGGCAAAAAGAAGAGCAACACCGCCGTCACATCCAAAAGTCCGTATGCGAGACTGCGAACTCTTCGCTCGCGTTCTTTTCCCTCTGCTTCGGCAACGTGCAACGCTTCTTTTGTCGAAAGAAGCTCATCAACCGTCAGAGAGAAAAAATCCGCGATCAACACCAATGAATCGATGCTCGGATAGCCGCGTCCCGATTCCCATTTGGAGATTGCAGTACGGGAAACGTAAAGACTTCGGGCAAGCTCCTCCTGCGTCATTCCCTTTTGTTTTCTTAATTCCTGTAGCCGTTTGCTGAATTCCATAACGTATGATTCCTTTATCCGTATCGGCCGAACAAGCATTGCTGCTTCTGCCGAAATTTAAGGCGCAAATATGAGAGCACTTTCAGCAACAAAGGCGTAAGAAATCCGAAGTCCCGCCCAATCCACAAGCGGTATTCTTTCCTCCATCTCCTTCACTGCCTGCTTTACGATGCGTTCATCCTCGCACGTAACTGCCGTCCACATTGCAAACAATGCATTTCCAAGCACCGAATGCTCCATATTGCGGTGTGGAACGATATGCTCGTGCCAATAGGCAAACTGGCGCTGTGCAATCTCGGTTCCTCGTTCAAAATTCGGACCGCTATCCTCCCACAATGCACAAAGCGGCCGCCAATCAATCCCGAATCCGCCCCTTACATTATCGTACTTTTTAATGCTCGGTAGATTTTTCAGCGCGGTAACGCCGTTCATATACAAGCCGCGTTGATAAATCTCGCTTCGATCAGGATCCAACCATAGCAGTTCTCTGATGGCCAGATGTGCATAAAGGCATATCCACGTCTGGTTGCCGAAGGAGGTAAGCATTTCGTGACAGCTTCCCTGTGAAAGAATCTCCTCCCGACTGAATACGGAATTTTGCGGAACGGCACTCATAAGTGTCCGGAAGCGCAAAAGATCGTTTTCGTCTTTCGTTAACTCATAGATCAGGCGCGCGCTGTAAACGAGCATCGTAACGGGACGCCATGCGTTTCCGTTAAGCCAACCGCCCGGATAGAACGCCCCCTTCTTGTCATGCGGTATTTTGAAGTCGTTTTCCCGCAAGGCAAGCAACACGCGCAAAAGCCGATTTTTGATTTCATCGCGGTCGGCGCACAACTCGCTCCTATAATAAGCATTCATGGCAAGGATCCACGGAAAAATCTGACATTCGGCGGACATGGGATAATGACCGACACCGTCGTCCGCTACCCCTCGCGCAATAAAGCCGTCAACCGTTGCGACATCCTGCAAAAGTGAAAGTCCTTTAATAAGAATACCGATCTCCTCGGCAGTTTTTTTACATTTTGTTCTGTTATACTTTTCAATCAACGCATAGGCGTAAAGACCGGTAAAAAAACCGCCGTTTTCGATGGGAAGCCCCTCGCGCTTGCAATCAACAAGCGGTCAACTGAGCATTTTTTAAAATCTTCTCGGCATTGCATCGGGGAATCTCATTTTCAGATACTTCAAAGCCCAAGCTCGTACGCCTCGAGCCTTTCAAGCATAATGTCCTTGCCTCGAGAAAGGAAAGTGATCCGGTTTCCCTCTCGCATGGGAGCGACTCGCGCCGCCATAGCGACTCTTCCGTTCACAAAAACCTCGATAATACTGTGGTCAAGGAAAACCCGAACCTTCAGCTTTTCACAAGGCTTCATCCGAAACGCCTGCTCGTCGGGAACGCGCACAAGAGCTTTTTCGGAAGAGTATGAGGTATCCAGCTGTACGACGGTCTCGTATCTGCCGTAAGCATCGTTTCCCGCAAAATCCGAAAAGCAAAGTCGCCCTCTGTCTCTGTAAATACGGATGACCGAATACTCCTTTTCATCCTCGCTCATCATCACGCGGATCTCGATAAGCGGTACCTTTTCCGCCTCAAACTCGGCAATCAGCTCCAGCGTATTGCCGCGGATATCACACGGCTCGTACGGCTCGTTTGCCCGAAGAAGGATATCGGTCTTGACAACACGGCTTTCCGAAACGCGCAAAAGCTCTACCTCCTTCGCCGGCATCACCTCCGCTTCATTGCAATCATCCGCAGCCAATGCGACACGGCGCGGCAGAGTCATGATGGCGTTTCCGTAACAATCCTGCGGCAGATTTTGCACGGAGTATACGTTATATATTGCGCATAACGTACCGTCACCGATAGGATGCGAAAAAGCCGAGGGTGCAAGGATGCCGCCGAAATGACTTGCCGAGGATGCATAACTTCTGTTGCCCGTTACAACGAATCTGTTGCGCAAACGGTCGTAATCACCGATCATGATCTTCGGTCCCGAATGATGGCTGAAGTGAAGAAGCAGATAGCGGTTTCCGCAAGGGAGAAAATAGGGGCAGGCAAGGTCGTCGTCATAACCGGAAAAACGATCGTTTTCCAGAAAATGTCCTTTATATTCCCAGTGCACAAGATCATCCGATTCAAACAAAAATCCCTGCCGTTCACGGTTTTTGGCATACGCATTGACGGAAAAGGTTCCACTGATGAGGCAATACTTATCGCCGTTTTTCCAAAGGCAGGGATCATGGATCAAATAGTCATCCTCCGGTTTTTTCGAATCAAAAGGAATGACGGGATTGCCTTCGTTCAGCTTTTTCCACCGTACGAGAAACGGATCGGTCGCAACCGCGATCATAATGCCCGTCTCAAAGCCGTAATATGCAGCGATGGCGCGATCCTTTTCTATCATTACCATACCCGAAAAGCACTGTTTTTCCACCTCGGGAAGAATGGCGCGCGGAAGATGCTTCCAATGCACAAGATCGCAGCTAACCGCGTGTGCCCACACCCACCCTTCTCCGTAATTGACCTGATAAAACAGATGCCAGTAACCGTTCCAATAGCAAAGTCCGTTCGGATCATTGAGGAATCCGTGCGGCGAGGTGAAGTGATAGGCGGGGTAAAGCTTCTGCTTTCGCTCTGCCGCGCTCCATTCAACCGCCGTTTTGTTGATAAATTCCTTTTCGCTGTCGCTCAACAATTCATCGAGGATCAGAGCCTCGGACATATCCCAATCACCGTTGATC